>NZ_DIQL01000019.1:0-25562 GCF_002427225.1 Proteiniphilum sp. UBA5463
TTGTCCGGTTAACGAGAATGTCAGGTAGTCTGAGGCGGATGCAATGCTGTTTAGCTTCTCCCAGATTTCCGGTTTGTTCTCTTGAAACCAAACTATTTTAGCCGCCATTGATTGCAAACCGGGCGAGATTCCTAATCCTGTTTTCTTCAGAAAGTCTCGTTTTTCCAGTATCGATTGTAATGCGGAGGGGACTCGACCGGCTCTTTTGTCCGGCCACAGAATCAATGGAGTCAACGGATTGTCCGTTTCATCCAAAAGCACAAAGCTGTTGGCTTGAGATGAGTAGGAGACCGCAATTAGCTCGTTTGGGTTGATTTCAGCTTTCTCAATTGCCTGGTTAATGCTTTTAAGCAGTGTAACCCAAAAATCGGCGATTGGCAATTCACAAATTTCTCCGTCATCTGTTTGTTTATTAACATAACAACGTCCCAGTCCCGCAAGATTTCCTTGCTCATCGAATATGCCCGCTTTGAAGTAACTTGTTCCTAAATCTATTCCGAGATAGAATCCCATTTTATATTGATTTTAATTCCTTGATTGTTTCGCTCAGCATTAATTCACCGGCCTTGTGATCAAAGAAGGAATTTCCAGCTTCGTAATAACCTCCGTCCTGGGCTTCCCGGGTAACGAGATAGCCTTGGAGCTCTCCGTTAGCATAGGTTATCAAAGCGACCTCTTCAGCATGTTTTTTCAGTTCAATACCGTACTCTACAAACACCTCCCCGGGCCAGGCTGCAAATTTCCACTCCCCTATTTTAATTATTTGAATCTCTGCAGGAAGAGAGTGTTGGTATGCCTTTTCCAATTCGTTGTTCCGAGCTAATTTCGATAAATAGAGAAGTTCTTCTGAACCAAACCAGTTCACTTCTGCCGTGCGAACTTCCTGCGGTATTTTTGAATTCTTTTTAAGCTCTTCAAAACATTTTTTTGTTTTGTCGCGATGTTCCTTGGCCCATTCAACCGGGGGAAAAGTTCGTTTGGGCAAATCGACGAATTTTTGAGCGACAGAAATAGGCATGTAAGAAGAGTAAGTAACCGTCTCCGTAAGCTTGGAGATGATGGAATCTGCGACGATCTGTCCTATTCGTCTGGCCTCCTCAAACGTGTTGGATTTTGTAACGTGCCTCGGGCTTTGGTTGCCGGCAGTTCCGGTAAAATAGATGACCGGACGGCCATTTCCTAAAACTACTTCCTGAAGAGTTTTTCGGATGAAATGCGGAAAATCACCGCTGTACAACGTTGAATCTTCATGCAGTATGGTTGGATGCATGTTACATACCAGCATACAACCGATATACTCATTGTTCTTATTTTTGACAAACATTGCCGGAACATCCGTGTCTTTTGCCCACTCAGGATTGTGTCGATTGGTTCCCACACCGGTTGCGTCTCCAACAACAACGGCAATTTCAGCCCACGTTGCGTGCTCAACAGCCTGGCAAGCAGCTTTTACGGTGCTGTCTTCCATAAATTTCAGGTAGTTTTTATCAACCTTTGGGACGATTGGATCGTTCGCACTGATTACCAGGTCTACAGTAACCGGAGCTGAATGTGTATGTGTTGCTGCAATCAGTATGTTGGAAGCCCCTATCCCCGTCTTCTCCGAGATGCTTTTTCTGATCCGCGCTGTAGACGCTTTACTCACGTATATGACGTCGTTGGAAATAAACAAAACCTGATTCTTCCCATCCGTTAAATACAAAGCTGAACTCAACAAATCATCGTGTGTGCCGGTACTCATTCTCTCAACAAACGGGTACCCGAACAAGAAATGTGATTCTTGCGGGGTAATTTTTACGGTTGCTGCGCCGGCTTTTAATTCGGTCATGTTTGATTTTTTAATATCCTTTGTTCCAGTCTGTTTCTATGTTTTGTGCAATGGTTTCCGATACGTATACATCGGTCCTCAATGTCTGAAGGATGGATTCGGGCACAAGCGGCGTTACTGGTCCGTGCAGTACGAGACGCGTAGTAAATCGTTGCCATGCGGTGCTTGTACCGTGTACCGTAATACCGTGTGTATCGAAGCGGTGCTTGGCATTTATTACATCAACAGGGCCAATGGTAGCTGCCTTTGGAGGCACTGCAGCCAAATTGCCGCTTTTTCCAAAAATACCGTGCAATGAGTTTTGAGCGAGAGTGAAGGGACTTAACGTGCAAACCCTCGCTCCCATCTGTTTCCATTCTTCCAGAGAACCCCGGAATTCGGGAGCATCAGGTTCGATAAAGGCCAGGTGTCCTGTCCACCCGGGTCCGCTGTAACATATGTCGGCCCCTCCGTGATCTGCAATCATTTTGCTGTAATCATTTACATTCTTGTTGGTAAATCCTACAAACTGCTCTTTGGGTGGCCTTAGCTTTTTATCCAGTTCATAATAGAAGTATTTCATCATGGCTTGAGTAAAACCAAATTCCCACCCTTCAGGCGCAATATTTCCGTTTTCATCGGCGTATTCGTCCATAGCGAAAGCATAGATATTCCTGCAATCAATATTACAAGCATTGATTAACCGGGCTAAATGCCTGTAAAGAGGGGCCGGATTGGGGAGTATCATCACGAGTTTTTCCCCGGTATCAGAAGAATGTTTGATTCTTTTGAACATATCCGTTATCCAATAAAACTCGACATCCGAATCAGGTAAAACCTTGATTTTAAAATCAGGATTTTCGTGTTTCTCTATGTCCTCTCTTTTGATGGCTGACACCCTGTCAATTTCTTTTTTATCTCTAAAGGGTACCCATTCGGACGGGTTGAAGTCGAATTGCTGATGCCCTGTATTATGCCCAGGGTCAAGCACAAATTTCTGAGTTTGTTTCATATTATTTCCTTTCAAAAAAACATTTGCCGTTTATCCATGTTTGTGAGACATCGAGATGATCATTCAACACGACGAAATCGGCATCGTATCCTTGTTCCAATAATCCTTTCTTATGTCCGAGACCAAGTACCTGGGCGGGGTGATGGCTTACCAGTTTCGAAGCCTGCACCAGATCCAGACCCAGCCATTTTACAGCATTTTTTAACGCTTGGTCCATAGTCAATCCGCTTCCAGCCAATGTGTTGTCCTTTACGGAACGTGCCGGAGCGCCTTTGTACGCAAAGCAGATATCTCCCAAATTACCGAACGAGAATTGTCCGGGCTCTAATCCTGCGCCTACATTGGCATCTGTGACAAGACATACTTTGCCCGGCCCTTTTCTTTTGCTGATCAGAGACATTTTTACCGCCACAGGATCAACATGTACGCCATCCAGGATGAAATCCACGCTTACCCGCTCGTCTGCCAGGATAGCCTCGACAGCTCCACAAGGTCGTACACCGGGTTCGGAAACGGCGGGGCAGGGGAAAACGTCGTAAAAATGTGTAGCATGCCGTACACCCAGCGCTATGGCTTGCTGCGTCTGTTTAACAGAAGCTGCAGTGTGTGTCATAAAGACAGGGGTGCCGTTGGCTGCCATCAACGGTATCAGTTTTTCGATCCCGTCTACGTCCGGAGAAATGCTGAAGATGGCCTTATGCGGTTTTGCTGCGTGAAGCAAAGCGTTTACTCTTCCTTCATTTGCTCCAGAGATGGCTCCTGCCCCTAAGGCCCCTGTGATCTTGAGAAACGGCCCTTCGAGGTGAAAACCCAATATTTCCGTTCCTTCGGTCTCTGTTCTCGACAATTCCGAGAGAAACTCAGCATCCTCTCCTTTAGGCCTGGGTGCCAATGTGGGCAAAAATCCGGTGACTCCGTATTGGGGTAGAATTTTGCAGATTTCTTTCAGCTCTTCCACACCATTGTCCACCAACATGCGATGAATGCCGTGTATATGCAAATCAATGAATCCGGGAACGATGAAAGCCTTGCCAGCGTCTGTGATTTCTCCTTGGGGCTTTTCCGGAGTGATCTTGATAATTTTCCCATTTTCAGTTATGAGATAACCTTCCAGAATCCTGTCATCCAAGATAATCTTTCCCTTAATACTTTTTTTACTCATGTTGTTTCTTTTTCTTATCCCAACTTTTTATTTTATGTCCGAAATAACCATAATGTGCAATAAATAAATAACACGGTATAAGTATCCAATAAGCTCTTTGAGTACTATCAATTGTGTCTGCAATTAATCCATAAAGTAATGGTACAACAGCACCTGCAACTACGCTCATAATAAGCAGAGCAGAGCCAATTTTCACAAAGCGCCCCAAGCCTTCCAAAGCGAGCGGCCATATAGCCGGCCAAAAAAGAGCATTCACAAATCCAAGCAACGCGACCATGAAAACAGAAACGGACGAATGACTGTAGATAACGAGCACTGTCAAAATACTGCCTGCAATGGCTCCATATTTTAAAAGTTTCTCCTGTTTTATATATTTCGGGATCAGAATCATTCCCGACAGATAGCCCATTATCATTGCAATTAGCGTATATGACCCGAAAAGTTTAGCCCGGGTTTCAGGAAAACCTAACGACATCCCGTAATTTATAATGCTGTCAATTGCCATTACTTCTGTAGCTCCGGCACAAAACAGGGCGATTACCCCTAAAACCAGGTTTGGAAATTGGAATACATTTTTTTTGTCGTTGTGTGTTGAAAGAATTTCGTGTTCCACCTTCTCCTCTTCAATTTCAGGAAACCAATTGTTTTTTCTCAGAATAAAGGACATCACAACAAATAAGGCCGTAATAATTAAATAGGGAAATATTATTTTATTAAGTTCATCCTGTTGTACAATGTTGGTCGCCCCATGCAGCAAGATACTACCCAACACCAGTTGCCCGATGATACCTCCAATTTTATTGGAGAACCCCATAAAACTGATGCGTTTGGCACCGCTTTCATGGGGGCCCATTAAAGTAACGTAAGGATTAATAGCCGTTTGGAGAAGTGTTAACCCGATGCCGGTAGTAAACAGTCCAACTAAAAAAATAGGATATGAGGCTAATTTGGCTGCCGGGATAAAGAGTCCACATCCTGTTGCCATTATCAGTAAGCCTATCGACATACCGTTTTTGAACCCGATCTTCTTCAAGACCCAGGATGACGGTATTGCCATAAGCGTGTAAGACAGGTAATAGGCAAATGTAACCAAATAAGAGTTGAAATGGTTAAGGTCAAAAGTTTTTTTGAAAAAAGCAATCAACGTACCGTTTACCCAGGTTAGAAATCCGAAAATAAAAAAGAGGAAAGCGGCCAATAGAAGAGCCCTTTGAAATTGTCTTTTTTTTTGCATACTCAACGCTTAAATTTGAAATGGGTTGTTTATTCTTATTGACAGGTTATTACTTTCGCAACAGAATTTTACTGGATTTCTGACCACAAACGCATACTTTCTTTAGTTGAAACTAACTTCCCTTAAATTGGCTGTACCTGAACCTCTTTTTCCCAGGAAACGCTTAATGAAGATGATCCGGAGAGCATTTGTTATACGTTTTGCTGCTTCACAGACTCATCCGTTTTTATGCTTTCAAGTCTGACTCCTGTGTTGCCGCCTTTTCCCATACTGATGTCAATGGGTTGATTTGCTTTATAAGCACCGCACGTAAAATCCGGAACTTCTATCGGCTCAGAATCGTTGGCTACGGACCATTCTGTAAGTGCGACCATTGAACTCCACAAGGCAGCATCGTAAACATTTTGATCCAGGGGTAATCCGTTTCTTAAACAATCGATAAGACGCCAATCCATCATAAAGTCCATTCCACCGTGTCCGCCTACTTTTTTGGCTAAATCGCCCACTTTCTTAACAATAGGCGGAGTATATTTTTCTTCTAATTCTTTCATCTCCGTTTCGGAAAGCCATTCATGGTTTCCCAGACTTATACGTGGAGGAAGCGGCCATTTTTGAGCTACTGCTTTCGTTCCACTCACCATGTAAATCCTTGAATACGGACGAGGGCTCGAAACATCATGTTGGAGCATAATTGTCCGTCCTTTTTCAGTTTTTATAATGGATGTATTCATGTTGCCCCTGTAAGAATCAGTGTCGAACTCTTTATAAAAATCATCTTGCTGGGCTAATCGATGAGCTTCCGGCCCATACGTGAAATCATTGGACTGCATGGACACCAGTTTGGTCATTCTGTCTCCCCTGTTAATATTCATGACCTGACACACAGGTCCTAATCCGTGTGTGGGGTAATGGTTGCCATTTCTTGTTTGGCTTTCCTTTAATAACCACATTCCGGGATAGCCGTTTTTTTTGAATGCTATGTCTAATTGATCATGGAGATAAGCTGCTTCTGCATGAATTATTTCTCCGAACACCCCTTGTCTTGCCATGTTCAATACCTGCATTTCAAAAAAATCATAGCAACAGTTTTCCAGCATCATGCAATGTTTTTTTGTCCGTTCGGAAGTTTCAACCAATTTCCAGCAATCTTCAATGGTTAAAGCGGCCGGCATTTCAACAGCGGCATGTTTATCATGCTCCATTGCAAAAACAGAAACAGGCGTATGCAAGCGCCAAGGTGTAACCTGGTATATTAAATCGATATCATCGCTCTCGCACATTTTTTTCCAATCATCTTCGGTCTGACCATATTCCCTGGCAGGAGGTAAACCTGCATCTGCAATGACCTTTTGCCCTTTTGCCAAGCTTTCGGGACGAATATCGCAGATTGCTTTTATTTCAACGCCATCAATCAAGCACAGTCTCCGTAGTGATGAAGGGCCCCTGTTCCCTAATCCGATGAAACCAATACGTACAGTTTCCAAGGGTGGAGCCGCATATCCACACATGTTAAAATGCTGTTTTCTGGATTTCCTAACCTCATTTAAGGTGTTGACAAATTTTACATCTTCATTCTTTGACTTATGACATGAAATGATGCTTGGGCTGATTACTGCTCCTGCAGTAAGGGTCCCTGCTGATTTTAAAAAAGTTCTTCTGTTTGTTTTCATGGTTGTTTTAATAAGAATTTGTTTTATTTGTTTTAACTTCATTCAACAGAGAAAGAGCCTTCTCAATTAATATTTCACCGCCGCCCGAATCAATCAATGAATATACGATCTCATAACTTCCTTCAGGGAAAGCTTTTCTTAACGGAATACACTCTTCATGACTATTTGCTAAAGTAAGAATAAGAGTGTTTTTAAAAGGAGAATCTCTTTTAAGTGCTAACCCCAGTTCCACGAAAATCTGACCAGGTAAAGCTACAATTGCAGTTTCTTCATTAAACATAAAAACCTGAATTTCGAGTGGAAGGGTGTCTCCATATTTTTTTATGAGTTTTTGAAGAGAAAGTATTTTTTTGATACGTGCCTGAACAATGGCTGGAGTTATAGAATCCTTATGGCTAACGACCCACTCCAAATCCATATCACTGTAAGTTTGCAAAGGGACATTTACTACCTTACTGCTAACTTTGAATATCTCATTCATCCTTTCGAGCTTAGGTGTTTCTTGTAAAAATCCAGTAGCCAATTTTCTGCCGATGGAAGATGTAACCTCTTCATAACCAGTCTGGGGCCCGGGCTTGGTAATATCCCAATGATTTACATCGGCACACGGACCTTCACCAAATACCGATAAAAAGTCATTACCAAAATATTTTTGTAATTCTTGTTCCAAAAAATGAGGGAACCCACTGCTAAATTTTGTCGTATTTCCAATAGTTGCCAACTGCATGGCAAATGTGGTGAACGACGCGAAAGCAGTCTTATCGTGTTTATCATCAAACAATATAATTCCCAGCTCGTTGTCCACAGGTCCAACCGTTCTGACAATATCTGGATTTAAAAAACCTCCGTTCATCCTTACGGTACCATCTTTCATGAGATGCCTTCGGTTGAAAGCCAATCCATCAACCTGTGCGAAGCCTGACCTTAAAAGAACAGGTTTGAGATTTTTTTGTGCTTCAACAATTGAATATACAATTTTTTGTATTAACTGTGCAACATAAGCATAGTTGCCTTCATTGGGAATCAGGCTGGAACCCATTTTTGAGATATAATCTTCCATTTCACCATAACAGGTTGGGTCGGCATGTGTATGTGTGGCGGCCAAACAAATGTTGGAAACAGGAATCCCCGTTTGTTCCGCTGCTTCCCTGCGAATTAAATCGGAGAGTTCTAATGGTATATAAAAAAGGTCTGCCATAACCAGGGCTCCTGTACGGTCACTTTGACTAAATACCATTGTCTTAATTTCAAGCGAATCGAGTACTCCATCACTCTTGACCTTATGAACAAGATATCCGGTTGGAGGAGTCATATCAAAAACCGAAACGCCTACCTTTAGATCGTCCCCTCTCTTTTCAGTGTTTTGTTGTTGGCAACTAAACAGAATTAAAAAGGCTGGTAAAAGTAAATGGATAAAAATTCTCATAGATTATATCATTTTTTATTTGGACAATTGATGTAACATAATTAATGCTTCTTCTACCATTCTTTCACCTGATCCGGGAGCTAACCGAGAATTGATAGCTTCATAACTTCCTTCCTGAAAAGCCTGTATCGTTGGGACGTAGGCGATATCAGCATTGGCCAGTTCGATCAACATAGTATTTTCAAAAGGAGACATTTTCTTTAATTCGATGCCAAATTCAGTAAAGAGCTCTCCGGGCATAGTCACTATTGCCGTTTGCTTGTCAAGTTTAAATACATGTATCTCTACCGGCAATCTCCACGGATCTCCAAAAAAAGAGGGAGGAATAGCTTCCTTTAAACGAAGTTGCTCTAAAGGTGGCTGCACACCCCAAACAGAAATCTTAAGTTTTCTTCTTTGTTCAAAAAAAGAGCTTTCAGGGTACAAAGAAGTACCGCCTTCTTTTGACCATAGCAATTCTTCCTGTGAGTAATCCTGCAAAGGAAGATAGATTACTTTGCTTAAAACCTTAAAGTCGGGTCTGCTCATCTTCTTTTTTATGTCAGCATTTTTGACAACTTCCGCAAGCGTATTACCCATTTTTTCCACCTTGCGATCTGCGTTCTCAATCGTTGAATCTTTTAAATTGACCGTATTGATGTTTCCACAAGGGCCCAACCCAAACACTGAAACAAAATTTTCACCAAAAGCATCTTTTAAGTTTTCTTCCAAATAGTAAGGATAATCTGAACTGAACTCGGTTCCTCCACGAACATAATGGCTTGCAAAAACTGTGAGAGAGGCGTTGAAGGAGAGTCCATCTTCAGATGTAAACAATACAAAATGTACATCCGGATCAACGGGTCCAGCAGGTAAAACAGTTTTTGGATTTAAGCGTCCCGGATTAAAACGTACTTTCCCGTCCGTCATCAAATAGCGTCTATTGAAAGACAATCCAGGAGCTTGCCCTATTCCGGATATCATTTTTACCGCTTTTCGATTTTCAGATGCATCCATGACTGCTTTTGTCATCCCATTAATTAGATACCTGAAGTAGCTTGTCTCATCTGAATCAACTAAAATGCCGTTTACTTCGTTGTCAATAAATTTTTGAAACTCTTCAGTTATGGCTGGACTTGTATGGGTATGGGTAGCTGAAACAGTGATGTTTTGAAAAGGTATTCCTGCTTCTTTTGATACCTGTTCCCTAATTATTCGACTGAGATCCCTGGGAATACCCAGCAGGTTACATATAAGCAGTGCTCCTTGTTCATCTCCTTGTTTAAATACCAGAGCTTTGGCATAAAGCGAATCTTTAATTCCGGTGCTTTTTACAGGTGGATAACCGTATCTCCAATATCCAACAGGAGGTGTGATGTCAGCTACTCCGACTCCTAATTCAAAGGGAGAGGACTCAATTTTTTTACAGCCGATGACGCCAATTGTCAATATTAAAAATAATTGACCATATATAAATGCGGCTTTTCTTATCTTGAATGCCTTTGAGTAATAATGAATTAAACGCATAACACTCTTTTTTAATATTCTCAACAAATTTTTATTGTCCTTCCCATTTGAGCGATTGCTTCTTTATGCCTATACAGACACGGTGCGACCATAGGCCTCCAGGGGGCAGTCATAAAACCGTAAAGTCTTGATTGATCGATTAAATTTTTCCCGTATACCCCGGTTCTCTCCATGTTTATATCGTTGGAGTGATTGCTGCCTGTTGGCATTTGGTCATAGCCATGTTCTTCCAAATCAAATTTGCTCCCAAGATAACGAATGTGTTTTTTTGTACACTATTGCTACCCATCCATACCCTAACATTTGTAGTACCAACTTGTTGCAAAGATATGTCGTACGGTTGGTTCAATTCCCATGCCCCGTTAGTGAAGTCGGGTATGTCAATTGGAGTTGACCTGTTTGCGACCGACCATTCGCTCAAGGGCCCGATCACGCTCCAGGAAGCGACATCGTATACGTCCATGTCCACGGAGAACTCGTCACAGATGGCCATGACCCTGACCGTGTCTATTTTTGGCGCTGCGTATCCGCACATGTTGAATCTTTGGGGATGCTTCTTGTAGGCTTGCAGGTAGATGGATTTTAACTGTTTAGCCGAAGGTTGCTGTAGCGAGGGCATTTCACTTCCGGTTAATTTGCCGGTGAGCATGCTTCCGACGCTTGCCGCGCCTGAAATTTTAAGGAAACTTTTTCTGTTGAGTTGCATGACAAAATTGCTATGTTTAATTTTTCCAATTTTCAATTTTATACCCCCATTTCCCATAGTAAAACAGGTAGAAGTATGTAGGAATTAACATCAAAACAGCCCAACGTGGATACATCGGGTTGAGATCGATGATCTTTCCAAAAATCATGGGTGCGATTGCGTACGAGATCAACGTCATCAACAATAACGCGGAACCTAGTTTTGTGTATTTGCCGAGGTTTCTTATTGCTAATCCCCATATCGATCCCCAGGTGAATGCAGATAAAAAGGCTTGGGCCAACAAAAACCAGACGGATATCACTCCATTGGTAAAAAAGGCGAGCATAGTTAAAATAAATCCCGTAATAGCGCATAGCACGACAGCTTTTTGCTGAGTCAGGTATTTGGGTATAAGCAATGTGTTTCCAAGGAATCCGATCAACGTGAATGTCAGTGCGTACGTACTAAAATGCCTGGATACGGTAAAGGGAATCCCTAAGGCGTCACCATAGAGTATGCTGTTGTTCACCGCGACAGAAATAGAGCCGTCTAAAAACAGTGCAATGACTCCCAGCACGAGATAGGGAAAGCTGAGTATACTCTTGCGTTCTGTTCCCTCAGTAATTTTATTTTCTTCTTCATCTTTCAGGTTTGGGATGTTTGAAAAATAGATCAGACCAGCCACTACCACGAAAAATAGCGCAAGAAAGATGTAGGGACTTATAACCTTTGATAAATACTCCGTGAGTATTAACTCCTTTTCCGCTGGCAAGGCAATAGTCAGTTGATGGGAAATATCCCCTGCGTCACGTAACAGAATACTGCTGAAGATCAGTTGAGTTAAAACCCCGCCTAATCTATTGGCCATACCCATGAAACCCATCCGTTGTGCCGTGCTTTCTCGTGGACCAATTATGGTTACATAAGGATTTGCCGCGGTTTGAAGCAAAACCATCCCGATGCTTATTACAAAAATTGCTGCCAGAAAAATGCTGTATTGTCGTGATAACGCTGCGGGAATAAATAATAACGCTCCAATAGACATGATAAATAAGCCTATTATAAGTCCTTTTTTATATCCTACTAGGTTGAGAAAACTCGAAGAAGGTATGGAAAAAATAAAATAAGATACAAAAGAAGCGACTGCTACCAAGGCAGCCTGTGCATTACTCAATTCGAGGCCCACCTTAAAATAGGGGATAAGTATAGCGCTAGCCCAGGTCATTACTCCGAAAACGAAGAACAATATCCCCATTATTAAAAGCGGGTAAAAATAATTTTGCTTTGTATTCATTTATTTTTTCGTTTATGGGTTAAAGTCAACGGGAGGTTTATGTAGGTCTACCGATGGTGAAGCTGCCGGATTGAATTGCAGGAACATAGCTCGCTCTGTTACAACGCGTCCGTCACCCGCCAAGTTATTCACATCCGCATAATGACGAAAACCTACCTGTTCGTACAACGTGTACGCGCGATGGTTATCCGGCAACGTGGTTAATTCAATACCATCCCGGTTTGTCCGACGCGCGGCATCGATCAGGAATTGGATCAGTTTTTTGCCAAATCCCTTTCCCTGGTACTCGTCAAGTATTCCGATTCCCAGCAACGGTATGGGATTAGTATAATACCATAAGAAAAAGTACGCAACCATTTTGTCATTAATGAAAAGTCCAAGAGTGAGATCTTTTCCTGTCTCGGAACGTTCAAGAAAAGCGTTTACGGTATCGTCGTCGTAGGAATGAGGTAAAAAGGAAGCGGTCGATTCTTTAGATAATGAATTCCCAAATTCTTGCAAACCTCTTCGATCACTTTTCAGAAGTCTTCGGATGATGAATTCATCGCCGGCTGTCGAGTTAATTAATATATTGTCGTTTATTTCCATACGCTTTCTATCACTTGGTTTTTATCAACGAAAACTGTTTTAATAATTCAGATACAATTTTTTCTGAAGCTTTAAGTTCAACATTATTTGTACTTAGCCAAGTTTCATAACCTCCCAGCTCGTGTTGTGCCGGAGTCGGTAAATAACCCCAATAACCATCTGCCAGCCCAACAACAAATGTTTGTTTAAACGGACTTTTTGCTTTTACTTCCAATCCGGTTTCAGCGAACACTTCAAACGGGATACTCGCTACACCTAAATCACCAATGCCAAAAACGTGCAAACGAATAGACACTTGATCAGGTTTCTTTAGTTGATTCAACGTTCTTGCCGCGTATGTCTTTTCAAGCGAATGCAACGATTTGATCGAATCGGGTCTGGCCAGGATGATTTTGGCCCGTTCAACCATTTTTTCATCAGGTTTTCGCACTTTCAGGGTAACCTCTTTCTGTTTAGCTTTTAAAGGCACCCAATCGTGATAGGCGATTGATCCGGAAGCTTCGAATACTTTTTGTGCGACATCTCTACCCACATATTTCATTTTTGCATAAGGAACATTTTTCTCAGGAGAGCCTCCGAAGTTGATGTTGTTGATATCACCAGATGTGCCGTTTGACATAATCCCTACAAACGGAGGATCCTGTCTTCCAGCATCAAGCAGTTCCTGAATACGGTCACAAAAAACGGCAAAGTAATCTGCCGAGATGTGTCCCTTAAGTGTTCCTCCCACGTAGTGAAGCGAATAATTTGCAAATAATGCGATGTGACGTCCTTCGGTTGATTTGACTGAAATAAAAGAGACGTCGGGATCGGGTACGGCAGCGGGAGCTAGTTTGTTGGAGTTACTGTGTCCGGGATTCATCACAACCTTATCGTATTCTCCAAAAGGATTAATAACCGGCTTTTTCATTTTCCAACGACGAACAAAAACATGTTCGGGAACAGCAACAGATCCCCATCCAATCTGCGCAGGTTCCAGGTGGTTGGCAGCAAGTTGTACAACATCGGCTATTCGGTGAATGACAAACTCCTGATAAGGATCAAATGTGCTATTATAATCCCAACTGCGTCGTTTTTCTCCTCTTCCCATTGCGCTTACAGCCGAATGAGTATGAATAGCGGATATGATGATATTGGAAGACGGGATATCCATTCTTTCTGAAATTAATCTTATGGCTGCATCGGTCAGATCCTGATGCAAACCTAAAACGTCTGCAACAACAAAAACTAATTTAGTTGTTCCATCGTCAAGTATTAGACAACGAACATGCAATTCGTCATGCACTTCTGTTGACGACGGATCATTCCAATTGCCAATCAGTGCACCGCCAAGAAACGGGGTGATATTAGCTGTTGCGGCACCTGCCTTAAAAACTTTTTGCTCACTGGTTTTATGCTTCACGTCGTTCGTCATTGCTTTACCGTGTGGCATACCCCAGAAGCCACTCACAATCAGCGTGACAAAATAAAGCTTTAATGTAAATGATCTCATGTTGTATACGATTTAAAAATGATTTGATGAGACATGTTTGTATGGTGTAATCTTATTTTGCAAGTAACCGCTTAATTTTATCTTACTCTTTAATTTAAATTATGT
Organism: Proteiniphilum sp. UBA5463; assembly: GCF_002427225.1. Lineage (NCBI taxonomy): Bacteria > Pseudomonadati > Bacteroidota > Bacteroidia > Bacteroidales > Dysgonomonadaceae > Proteiniphilum > Proteiniphilum sp. UBA5463. The sequence goes on from NZ_DIQL01000019.1 coordinate 13,982, forward strand.
CGTAAGAATTTTTCTTGTTTCATGGTCATAAAAGGTTTTCTTTCCGGTTTCATACGATTTCATAGCCATGAGGACTGCAACAGCGTGTTGGTAGCCAGCTTCAATTGGAGCGATGGGTGTTTTATTGTTACGGATACACTGTAACCAATTCAGAAAGTGATCGGGGCATTCTATTGGTTCTACTTTCCGTTCACCTTTAATTGATCCATCACTCCTGGGTGCACCTTCGTCACTAAAAGTTGGAGTATTCCAACTACTCATCTTAAGCACCCCTTTGTCACCATAAAAATTACGTACGCTCCCTGCTCCATTGCCAAGATTGTTTGAACTGCTTACCAGAAATCCTTCGGGATAAATCCATGTGGCTTGTATACAGTCGGGCGTGGTAAACTTGTATTCGTCATGCCATGTAAATGTTCCTCCAAGGCATACACATGATTCCGGAAATCCAGCCCCGGTAATATAATGTACCATATCAATAAAGTGTGCTCCCAGGTTAGGAATCGGGCCATGGGAGAAATCGTAATAACCGTACCAGGCTGAATATAATGCAGCATTAAATGGCCTGTAAGGCCTGTCTGCAAGAAACTCTTCCCAGTCAACATCCTCTTTCCTAACCTCCCGCAAATATCCGTACCAATATGGTTTTGGACTGTTGCGGCACTCTTCAATTCGAGAAAGTTTGCCTAATTTTCCATTGCGGAATAATTCGCGTGCTCCGACTGCTCCGGGCAAGCTTCGAAGTTGTGTTCCCACTTGTGCAACAATACCGGCTTCCTTGACAGCATCGACAGCATTAATCAGTTTTGTCATGTCCATGGCCAACGGTTTCTCCACATATACATGTTTCCCCGCACGGGCAACTGCTTCCAGATGTGTTGTATGCAAATGATCAGGCGAGGCAATCATTACCGCATCCAGATTATCTAATTCCAAAAGATCGTGGTATGAAGTGACCTGCCTGGCATCGCGTCCATACCACTTTTTGATTTTTATGTTGGCTTGTTCTCTGGCAACGCTCCACGGATCACAGATTGCGGTAATTTCAACATTCATTTCATCTGTATGTTTATAAATGCCATCCATGAATACCTTGTTACCACGCGAACCACAGCCGATAATTCCTATTCGAAGACGGTCGTTGGCTCCTATTGCCTTTCCTTTTTTCAATATTGTCAGTGGATGTGGCATAACACTAAGTCCCGATGTATATAAAACACCTTTTTTTATAAAATTTCTTCTGGATATATTTTTCATAACTATAAAATTTATTGCTGATTCGTAGGATTAATGTTCTTTGTTCTTATCTGAATCCCAATTACTCCCTGCCGGTATTTCGTCGTATCGATAAGCTTTCAGGTCATTGTAAAATTTAAATGTCCTGCCGACTTTTTGGAGTGAACTCATATTTTTATTTTTTGGGTTTAAGAAACATATATTCTGCACGGTCAATCCATCCTGTTCTTAAATCAAGTCTAAACCAACCCTCTGAGTTCTTTTTATGAATTCGTGAAGGGGAGAAAGATCCAAAGTCTTTAATGTCATATTCAAGCCATGTTTTTCCCAGATCGTTCGAAATCATAATTCCCAGTGTAAACGGTGACGCGACTGCAATATGCGTAGCAAGCATTACTCCGTCCTCAATAATCATGGTCGACGATTCATATTTAGGATCGAATAACTTAGTATGAGCATTGGGATTACCTATATCGGCCGGATGACAGCAAAAGATTCCTCTGTCCCAGGGTTCTGGGCCATTGGCATCGCTTATCCAGTACATTTGTCCATCTACAAAACTGATGCCGCCCGCTTTATATCTTGTGTTTAAACTTTCGGTAATAATTATCTTCCAGTTCCATTTATCTTTTATCCTATCATATTTCCCCCGAAGCCAATGACATTCCCATCCTGCCGGCCTATTGCCGTCACCTGTGCATGCATAAAAAGCATCTTCGGCCGGATTATACGCAACCGAGTGAATGTGTCGGCATATTACAGGATTATTCGGATTGCCCAAAAGGGTTCCTTCTGCTCCTCCGCCCGGAGATCCGTTATCTGTAAAATAAGGATTTTGCCCGAATGAATAAGCTATCTTAACCGTTCTTCCACAATCGCTTGTATAGTAAATATTAACCGGAGATGCTCCTCCTTTTACATTGCAATAATTACCCCATACCAACATCTCCTTACCGTTAATTATCCAGGAATTGATTCCCGATAAAGTGTGGAAATACCATCCCGGATTATCCGGATTTTTCGATTTGTGAGGAAGATAAGCTTTGCCATCGGTATCTTTCACAATAATTTCACGGCATGATTTTAGTTTTTTGGTACAGCGGTATAATTTTTCTTGTGTTGCAAACAATACTGTTCCATCATTGAAGATATGACTGAAAGTAATATTTTTTGCGTCGGCAAAAGCCTTTTTGTAGCTCCAAGTATGGCTGTTATCATCAGATAGCATTATTTCAGAATCGGTAAATGCAAAAGCCAGATTTTTATTTTGCGAGTCTACATAAGGCTTATTCAATGGTTTACGATACCAAAAATGCGGAGTTTCAGAATACTCATCCGGCCTAACTAAGCGTAGAGCACCAAAAGCATCGCCCAACGGTAAAATTAAGCTCCCTGCCACAACACTTGCAGCAGTTCCAATAAAGTGTCGTCTGTCTATGTGATTCATAACCAAAAGGTGGTTTTAGCCGGGTAGAATTTAAAAATAATCATCATTGAATTTAATCGTTGTTTTTATTTTAGTTGACCCTCCTCCTTTTGCCATGGCGATGTCAAGCGGTTCATTTGTTTTGTACGCACCTCTTGTAAAGTCTGGTATCCTAACCGGAACGGAGTTATTTGCAACGCACCACTCGCTGAGGGGAACAATAGAGCTCCATGCAGCAGCATCGTAGCAATCCATGTCTAACGGCAGCCCGTTACGCAGGCAATCTACAAGCCTCCATTGCATCAGGAAGTCCATCCCTCCGTGTCCACCTACTTTTTTAGCCATATCACCTGCAATTTTTACTATTGGTGGTGTAAATTTTTCTTCCAGCTCCTTAAGCTCTTCATCGCTAACCCAGCCCTTACCTCCGTAAGAGATTCTGCTTGGAGTGGGTTGTTTCTTGGCTGTTCCTTCAGTACCAATCACCCAGTGAATTCTGGTTCCGGGACGTGGATTACTAACATTATACTGCAACTTAATGGTTTTCCCATTTACTGTCTTAATGGTAGAAGTGTTCATATTTCCCAACTTCCACTGACCAATAAACTGTTTATAGTAATCATCCGTAGCCGCTCTTTTTTCAATCTCTTTACCCATGGTAAAATCGGCAGAAGACACCGATACCATAAAATCCATTCTGTCGCCCCGGTTAATGTCAAGTATCTGACAGGCAGGCCCAAGACCATGAGTAGGATAAATATTCCCATCTCTGTTAATAAATTCCCTGGTGCGCCACTCCAGCTCCTTGTTTAGATTTGTGTTTATCTGGTTGGATACATATCCTGCATCGACATGCACTATTTCTCCGAAAAATCCCTGACGGGCCATATTCAGTATCAACAATTCCCAAAAATCATACACACAGTTTTCGATCATACTGCAATGTTTTTTGGTTTTTTCAGAAGTTTCAACCAATGACCAGCATTCATCCAAGGTACGGGCAGCGGGTATTTCTGTGGCTACGTGCGCTCCGCTCTCCATACCGTATACACACATTGAGGGATGGAGATCCCTTGGAGTGGCTATATAAATCAGATCCAGTTCTTCCTTGTCACACATCTCTTTCCATAACTCCTGGCTGCCGTCTGCATACCCTTTTGGTTCCGGCATGCCCAATTTCTTCAGGTAAGCTTTAGCCTCATCTATTTTTTCAATTTTAAGATCTGAAAGGGCCACAATTTCAACTCCTTCCAGCAGTGCCATTCTTTTCACAGCAGCCATTCCGCGTCCGCCTATTCCAATATAGCCTATTTTTATTACATCTATTTTGGGGGCGGCGTAACCGGACATATTAAATACTTGTTTCCCTTTATTTTCAGATATGTCCCAAATAGCCGGAACATTTTTCGAAGATGATGAATCTCCACTACCACTGCAGGCACTCAATCCGCCTGTGGCTAACATACCTCCGGCCATACCGGCTGTTTTAATAAAATCTCTGCGACTTGTTTTCATTTAAAAGATTGTTTTTATGGGATAATTTTATGCTCAAGATGCTTTACTTTCCGGATTTAATTCTTCATGATGTTATTCCTTCAAGGTATTCTCTTACTTTTCGTGCCTCTGCATTAACGAAAGGAAGTTCTCCCGGTGCCAACTGTTCAACAATAAGAGGGCCTTTGCTGAAACCACCCTTTTTCAGACGAGCAATTAATTTTTCAAAGTCAACTATCCCTGTTCCGGGAGTAATGTTAACGTTCTTGGGCTGTTTAAAATCCTTCACGGCCATACCTACCACCACTCCGTCCAACGCTTCGGCATCCTGAACCGGATCAACTTTGCCTTCCGTATAGTATGCAACGTTTCCAGGATCATACCATAATTTGAAATTTTTATGGTTTATGCGATCAACATGTTCCCTGCATTCAGCACCTGTGGAACCATGTGGTTTAACGGTGATTAATACTTTTTTTTCCAAACCATAATCGCAACATTCTGAAATTACTTTATAAAAATCGGGTTCCAATGACTGATCAGCAATATCGTTTAATTGAATCAATGGTGATCCACATCTTTCCGCGTTGTCTATCAGACGTTTTAGTTGCTCAATACCTTGAGAGACCGGTGCATTGGAATCAAATGTCCCGCCTGATAGAGCAACAAGCTTTAGTCCCCTTTTCTTGATTTCTTCACCCACCTGAAATGCGATATCGGGAGCTGTATCCCTATCGATCACCCTTCCTTTGTCGTGAGTACTTAGGCCTACGTATTTGTACCCCGCTTCAACCATTCCATCCAACGCTATTAAGTAGTTACGACTTCCCCATGCTCGTGTATAGCATCCTATTAACCATGGAGAAGTCTTGGAAAACGTATTACATGCACTTAATAATAGACCTGACAATGTACTTGTTGTTGAAACTAGCATGATGCTACCAATAAATTGGCGACGGGAAATAGAGTCGAGTTTTTGTTTTTTCATGTTATGTACCTTAATATTATCAATTCAAGTTTCGCATTTGTTAATAATTTTTTATTGCCCTTCCCATTTGAGCGATTGCTTCTTTATGCCTATCCAGACACGGTGCGAGCGTAGGCCTCCAGGGGGCAGTCATAAAACCGTAAAGTCTTGATTGATCAATCACTTTTTTCCCATAATCCACGGTCGCTTCCATATTTATATCGTTGGAGTGATTACTGCCTGTCGGTATTTGATCATAGCCATGTTCTTCCAAATCATTATAAAGTTTCACATAAGTTTTGGCCGGATCCTTTAATTTATTCAAATCAAATTCGGTCCCATAGTACCAGTTACTTTGTAAAACGGATTTAGGCATTTTTCTAAAGAAAAGATCCGGCTTGTTCCAAGCATAATCCGACCACACCCACGCGCGTACTCCTTTCTTCTCAATTTCATCCGTGTAGAAATATAGATCCCCCCACCATAAATCGTTTTGACGTATCACGGCGTAGTCTTGGCGACTCTGATGACCTGCCGTTTCTTCATCCATTCCTATATGAAAGAAACGGGGAGTACCGAACAATTCGATCACTTCACTGATAAGATCCCGGCATACGGAATAGTATTTCGTCGTAGAAACCATTCGTGAATATTCACCCATCCAGATGTCATGAGTCGTAGCAAAATTCAATTTAGGGATCGGTTCTAATCCTAGCTTCCTCATTTTAACAAGTTCTGAACCTAACTTTTCTTTTGTCCATGCATTTCTTACTGCTATTTCAGGATGACTTTCGTATTGGACCGCGTCTCCCAGATCTATCACTACCATATTCATCCCGACGTCGGCCATTTCTTGAAGGAGAGTATTCCATGTTAAATCGTCGAACGTTAAAAACGGCCGATAAGGATGAGCCCACTCTCTGGCTTCCTGACAAGTTAAGCATTGATAGTTTTCGTCCCGATACTTTAGCGGCACATTGTCTTCCCACATGTTGTAACTGAGATGCAGAAGGTTGGCCCAGATTAGTTTTTGATCACTACTTTTTTTCAAAGAGCTTGTTTGATTAAAATCAGGTTTTGAGTGAGTTAGGGACGGTATTGCACTCGCAATTCCGGCCAGGGTCATTTGTCTGATAAAGCTTCTTCTGTTGGTCATGGCTTGCAGTTTTTGGTTTTCAATAATTGTTTTTAATTGCCCTGTTTATTTGATTGATCGCTTCCAGGTGTTTGTCAAGACAGGTGGATAATGTTGGTAACCAGGGTGCTGTCATAAATCCAAGTAACCGGGCGGGGTCAATATTTTTTTTACAATAATCTACTGTGTCCTCCATATTGGTCTCATGGCTCCAGTTGCTACCGGTCGGTACCTGGTCGTAACCATAATTTTCCAAATCGTTGTAAAATTTGACGTAATTTTTAGTCGGTTCTTTTAATTGAGCTAAATCAAATCCGGAGCCGTAATACCAGTTGCTTTGCAATACCGATTTGGGCATTTTCTTGAAGAAAAGTTCGGGATGTCGCCATCCGTAGTCGGACCAGATCCAGGAACGGACCCCTTTTTTTTCGGTTTCCTTAACATAAAAATGCAGATCATCCCACCACAAGTCGTTTTGACGCATAATGGCATAGTTGTATGTCCGTTGATGTTGAGCAGTCTCCTCGTCCATCCCCAGATGAAAAAAGCGGGGATTGTCAAATATTTCGATTACCTCCCGGATCAGGTCTTGACAGACCGAATAATACTTGCTTGTAGAAACCATCTTGGAGTATTCTCCCAGCCAGGCGTCGTGGGAGGTTGCAAAGTTCAGCTTTGGGATGGGCTCCATGCCAAGGTTGCGAATTTTTGCAAGTTCCAGTCTTAATTTGTCGACGGACCATGNNAACACCAAAAAAGGCCTGTATGCGCGTAAGCCCCATGCAATAGCATCTCGACAGGTTTGACAATTAAAATCATCTCTGTAGATACCTTCGGATACATTTGGCCATGTAATATAGGGATGGTCTTCCCACATGTTTGAACCTAAATGCAGACAGATTTGCCCAAATCATTCTCTTTGCCTCTGAGGCTTTTACCTCACTTTGTTTTCTTTGGGGAGAAAACGACAGAAGGCATACTGGCTGCTATGCCTGAAGTAGCCGATAACTTAATAAATTCTCTCCTTTTTATCATTGTCATTTAAAAATTAGGTCAACTTTCACGAGAATCAACAGATTGTATGCTGTTGATTAAAATGATTGTTATGTTGTAGACATTTATTTTCAGTATAGAATACCCCAATAAAAATTAAGAGCCTATATGGATCTGGTTTTGACCGTTTGATTGTCGATGTAATTGTTTTTGTTATTGCGGGTACGAGAAATTTTTTATGTTCAGAAAATTGGGCTTGGGTTTTTAGAGCAACCAATATAATCAAAAAATTGGTTAAAAATAGGATATTAATATTTATTCTAATAATTTTAGGTAATATTAAGCATGCACTCTAACAAAGTAATATGTACTCTTTTGATATCGCTCTTTAAATACCAGTCTAATTTATTAAAAACAAATTAAATCACTTTTCTGAACGTATAAATGTCTTATTATGAAAAATTACTGATATATTGCGCAAATATTCTTAATTTAATTGTTAAATGAGGAACAATGAGGGCGTTTTTTTGTTTGATAGTTAAATATTTTTTTAACATGAGTTGCATTATGATTTCTTTTTGATAACATAAAATTAAGCAGTGATGATAAAAGTTTTGGTACTTATAGATTCTACCACCGAGTTTAGTCGGCGTTTTCTGACCGGTTTAATCCAGTATGCCAATGAGAATGGCCCCTGGACATTTTATCGCCTGCCGTCCTATTATAAGGCATTGTACGGAGAATCCGGTATCGTGGAGCGGATTAAAGAATGGAAAATAGAGGCCGTAATTGCGCAATGGGAATACGAGGGGGTGGATTTTCTCGACCAGCTGGATATACCGGTTTTTTTACAGAGTTACCGAAATATAAGTGGGCGATTTTCAAAAATATCCGGCGATTATATTGGTGCGGGTGTGATGGCTGCTCAATTTTTTGCGAAAAGACATTTTAAAAACTTTGCTTTTTACGGAAATAAAAATTTCTTCTGGTCGAAAGCCAGAGCAGAAGGTTATCGTCGTGAAGTAGAAAGGATAAGGGGGAATTATTATTATTTTGAGTCTGAACTGTTGGACAGCATGCAGTGGAGCCGGGAGCATGTTGAATTGGATAACTGGCTGCAAGGTTTGCCCAAGCCGGTGGCCCTGTTTGCGTGCGATGACAATTTTGCTTTGCAGGTATCGGAAATGTGCAAGGTGAACAACATCAATATTCCGGACGAATTGTCGTTGCTGGGTGTGGATAATGACGAGCTGATATGCAACTTATCGCATCCTTCCATTTCGTCCATTGTTACGGATGATGAAAATGGAGGGTATCAAACCGGAAAAATGCTGCAGAATTTGATCCTGAACAAAAACAACATCCCTTTCAATATCAACATCGATCCGGTTCGCATTGAATTGAGGCAATCCACAGAGAAATACAACATTTCTGATAGCTATGTAAAAACGGTCCTGGATTATATTCACGAAAACATCAGGCTTAATATCTCCATTGATGAGTTGACAGCTATAGTTCCGCTTTCGCGTAGAAATCTTGAGAAGAAATTCAGGGAAGCTACCGGAACTTCGGTTCATCAGTTTATTCTGGATAAAAAGGTGGACTTGATTTCCACTGAGCTGTTGACGACGGATAAGGACCTGTTGGATATCGCCATTGAGACGGGATTTAATGATGTCAGAAATGTTTACCGGATCTTTAAAAAGTATACGGGATATACGCCTGTTAGTTTCCGGAAAAAGTATTTGCAAAAATAATCATTCCTGAAGCAACTATTTTGTCAACATCTTTTGATGGGGCTGGATCCCGGTGGGCGTGCGATTTGCATAAAAATTTTTCCAAATCACATGATGCCTATATGAATCTGATAACATTTTATCTTAGCGTTTAACTGGTCGGTGACAATAGGCATGGATTTGATGTTATTGAAAAGAAAAAAGATTGTAAAATTGCATAATTTCATCTTTATGATTAATTTTGCATTTCAAATAAGAGAAAATGAAATTATAAGTGCATAAAATTAATCATTATGAAATTTACAAAAATGCACGGGACCGGTAACGATTATATCTATATAAACGGTTTTGTGGAAAATATAAAAAATCCATCGGAACTGTCCTTGAAGTTAAGTGACAGGCACAAGGGTGTTGGTTCCGATGGGTTGGTTGTGATACTGCCTTCCGAGGATTGTGATTTTAAAATGCGTATGTTTAACTCCGACGGATCGGAGTCGGAGATGTGCGGCAATGCATCCCGGTGCGTAGGTAAGTATGTTTACGAAAAGGGCATGACCAATAAGACTGGAATCACGCTGGAAACGCTTGCCGGTGTTAAGGTGTTGAAGCTTTGGTTGAACGAAGAAAAACGGGTCGAAAAAGTAACTGTGGATATGGGCGCGCCTGTTCTGGATGCTTCGTCCATCCCTACTGCTTTCAGTCAATCGCCTGTAGTTAAAAGTCCCTTGCCGGTAAGCGACGATGCAACTTACGAGGTTACCTGTCTCTCCATGGGTAATCCGCATGCTGTGCTCTTTATGGATAAGATCGATGAGCTTGATCTGTCCGAAATCGGGCCGGTAATCGAACATGCACCCTATTTCCCCAATCGTACCAATACCGAATTTGTCGAGGTGGTTTCGGATCGTTGGTTGAAAATGCGTGTTTGGGAGCGCGGTGCCGGTGAGACGCTGGCTTGCGGTACCGGAGCTTGCGCAGCAGTGGTTGCTGCTGTTCTTAACGGCCTGGCAGGGAGGAAAGCAACTGTACAATTGCGGGGCGGCGATCTGGAGATTGAGTGGAATGAAGAAGACAATCGTGTTTACCTTACGGGTGACGCTGTGACCGTGTTTGAGGGAGAAATAAAATTAGATGAGTGACCCATGCCCTATATTAACGAGAACTTTATTAAGATTCCGGCAGCCTATCTTTTTTCGGAAGTTGCCAGACGTGTGTCTCAATATGCGTCGGAAAACCCGGGTGCGGACATCATGCGGATGGGTATCGGGGATGTGACGCTGCCCCTGCCGGATGTTTGCGTGGATGCGATGATGAAGGCTGCTGATGAGCAGCGAAAAGTTGAAACGTTCCGGGGGTATGGTCCCGAGCAAGGTTATGACTTTCTCCGAAAGGCGATTGTGGAAAATGATTTTGCGTCGTTAGGCATAGAGGCAGATGAGGTCTTTGTGAGCGACGGGGCTAAAAGCGATACGGGGAATATCGGCGATATATTCAGTGGGAGCAATAAGGTGGCCATCACCGATCCGAGTTATCCGGTTTATGTGGATACCAATGCCATGGGGGGGCGAGCAGGAGAGTTTGTAAATGGGTGTTGGACGGACCTGGTTTACTTGACATGCAACGAGTCGAACCAATTCATCCCCGATCTGCCGGAAGAAAAAGTGGATATCGTCTATCTGTGTTACCCCAACAATCCTACAGGCACGACGCTGACAAAAGACCAGCTGGCTTCCTGGGTGGGTTATGCGCAGGAAAACAGGGCAATTATTCTTTTCGATGCGGCTTATGAAGCGTTTATCACAGAAGAAGACGTGCCGCACAGCATCTATGAAATAGCGGGAGCAAAAGAGGTGGCCATTGAGTTCAGGAGCTACTCCAAAACGGCCGGATTTACCGGTACAAGGTGCGGCTATACGGTTATCCCAAAATCGGTAAAGGCATCCTCGGAAAGCGGGGAGCGTGTCAGCCTCAACAAGCTTTGGCACCGGAGGCAGACGACAAAATTCAACGGGGTTTCCTATGTTGTACAGCGGGCTGCAGAAGCTACTTACAGCCCGGAAGGCAGAAGGCAGGTTGATGAGCTTGTCCGATACTATATGGAGAACGCCCGGGTAATTCGTGAAGCGCTTCAGTCCATTGGCTTGAGTGTTGTTGGCGGCGTGAATGCCCCGTACGTTTGGGCAAAAACACCGGATGGGATGAGCAGTTGGGATTATTTTGATTTCCTGCTGAAAAAAAAGAACATCGTTTGCACTCCAGGAGTTGGGTTTGGTGCTTCGGGGGAAGGATTTGTGCGTTTCTCGGCGTTTGGAGATAAGGACAGGATTGCTGAGGCGACCCGGAGAATGCTGAGTTGATTAAGGAATTTTTTTTACGAAGAGAGCGTATCCGAGAAATCAGGATACGCTCTTTTTTCGTGTTTTGCAGTTGACGATGCGGTTTGAAATCAACGGTGTGGGGTGAAAAAACGGCCGCCTTTATGCCAAAATGATATATTTTTAATAAAATAAAAGAAATATGTTGTTTTTCTTGCATAAAAAAATCAAAGTGTTTATCTTTGTGTATATAAACAATCAAAAAGATATCGTATATTG
>NZ_DIQL01000039.1:0-31902 GCF_002427225.1 Proteiniphilum sp. UBA5463
TATTTGGATTTTAAATGGAAAAACATTATGAAAACAAAAAAAGTTAGCAGAAGAGCATTTCTGACAACCGTATCAGCTGGTGCAGCTGCGATGGCGAGTTCAAATGTTGTGAAACCGTTGGAAAGTATTTCTACGAATATTTATCTAAAGAGTGATATTTCCAAATTAGCGGCACTTGGAGGAGAACCGGTTGTGAATAATAAGGTTTGGCCCAAATGGCCATATGTGGATGAACAAATAGTTGAAAGCCTTTCGAAAACAGTCAGAAGCGGTAGATGGAACAGAATAGACGATAACCTAAACGGAGCTGTTCCAACTTTTGAGAAAAGATACGCTCAGCTTTTGGGAGTGAAGGGGTGCGTGACCACCGGCTCTGGAACCCAGGCGTTGCATACGGTTGTCGAAGCCATGGGATTTGGGCCGGGTGATGAAATAATTACTACTCCCTACACCGATATGGGCACCATTTCCGCAATTATCAGCGCACGTGCTCTCCCCGTGATGGTCGATTTGGATAAAGAATCGTTCCAATTGGATCCTAAGGAAGTAGAAAAGAAAATCAATAAAAATACGGTGGCTATCATGCCGGTACACATGATGGGACAGCCGTGCGATCTGGACAGTATTTTATCTATTGCAAAGAAACATAATCTTAAAGTTATCGAAGACGCTTGTCAGGCACATCTTGCTGAGCACAGAGGTCAAAAATTAGGTTCTTTAGGGGATGCCGGATGTTTCAGTTTTCAAACCAGTAAAACAATTTGCTGCGGAGAGGGTGGCGGCATTATTAGCAATAATGAGAAATTGCTTAATGACTGTTATACGGTGATGAATCATGGCACGAATAAAGAGGGTCGTTCCGTTACCATCGGGCCAAAATACAGAATGAACCAGTTTGAAGCTACTATTCTTTTAGAACAGTTAAAGCATGCTCAGGAGCAATTTGAAACACGTAGCCGTAACGCTGCTTTCCTGACCTCTAAGTTGAAAGATTTTAAAGGTTTGGTCCCTCAAAAAATGTATCATAAAACCGATAAAGGATCATATTACCTATATACAATGGCTTTCCACAAAGAGTATTGGAATAATGTTCACCGGAATGTTTTTTTGAAAGCAATAGCCGCTGAGGGAATTGAGCTCAGTCCGTATATTAAAAACGGCCTGCATCGCGAACCATGGACGGATAATATTCTTTCAAGAAGAGAATATAAGACCATGTACTCCGCTGAGAGGTTACAACAGTTCAAGAGCGACTTATTCCTCCCGGCTTGTGATTGGGTTTGCGATAATATGGTCATGCTTTGGGCGTCAGGCCCCTTGCTCGCGAATGAGAAAGACATGGAAGATGTGATCAATGCTATCATGAAAGTATATGAAAACAGGGATAAACTCCATCTGATTTCCTAGAAAGGGTCAAACTACTCATAACAGTAAGCCAAATGCTATTAAAAAATGTATCAAGAAGATCGTTTTTGACGACCGTAACCGGCGGGATTGCTGCTGCAACTGCTGCAGCCGTCCCGTTTGGAAACATCTACCGCTATATCGATAATAAAAATGGCGATTCTCTAAAATTGGGCGTATTCGATGTTGATGCCACGCCGCCCGTGAGTAGCCTTTTGACTTACGACCCAATGATCAATTCCTCTGAATTAGGGCTGAGAGCGAGAGGCGTAGTCATAACCGGGGCCGGCCTCCCTATAGTTTTATGCGCTGTCGATTGGATAGGTATTTCAAACGAATCTCAAGATGTCTTTAAACAGGCCATCGCTGAGGCGGCAGCCACGGCTTCCGACCGAGTGGCTGTGCATACCGTACATCAGCACGATGCGCCTATTTGCGATTTTACAGCCGAACGTTTATTAAAAGAGAAGAATTTGCCTATCGGTTGTTTCGATGGCACCTTCGCCCGAGTTCTTATAAAAAGGCTACAAAAGTCGATTGCTAATTCGTTACTGAAATTGCAGGATGTTACGCATATCGGATTAGGGAAAGCTCCGGTTTTTCAGGTTGCTTCCAACAGGAGAGTCGATACAATTAATGGGAAGATGGGCGTGATGCGTGGATCTTCTTGTTCTGACCCCCGGCTAAGGAATATGTCGGAAGGGGTAGTTGATCCCGATGTGTCGTTACTCAGCTTTTGGAATAAAAATATCCCGCTCGCTGTTTTAAGTTTTTATGCCACCCATCCGCAGAGCTATTACCGTACGGGCATTGCAAATCCTGATTTTCCCGGGATTGCCCGGTATCTTCGTCAGTTGGAAGTTCCCGATGCGTTGCATGTTCATTTTAATGGCGCAGGCGGGAATATTGCCGCGGGAAAATACAATGACGGTAGCCGTGAGACTCGGTTTATTCTCGCAAAAAGGCTTGCCGACGGCATGAAACGCGCATGGGAAAATACGCAGAGATATTCCGTAAATAGCGGTAATGTTACCTGGTCTGTTACGCCCGTTTTGTTGCCATCCAATCCTAAAACAGCCGATATCGAAAAGGAAATGGCCACGAAAGACGGCATTTATTTGGCCAATAATTTAGGCAGGTTGGGTTGGTATAAACGGACTTTGCAGCGGAAAGCAATTGGTTTTGCTTGTTTGGGAATTAATGATGCGAGAATTTTTTTCATGCCCGGCGAACTCTTCGTAGAGTATCAGTTGGCCGCCAAAGCAAAAGCTCCTGATAGATTCGTGGCGATGGCCGCGTATGGCGATTATGGCCCATTTTATATTGGGACCAGGAATGCGTACCGGGAAGGCGGATATGAAATTCTTTCAAGCCCTGTTACGGAGAATGCGGAAGGCGTTATAATGAGGGCAATTGATGAACTTTTTAACAGGAATTAAACGAATTGTAAACTTGACTATAACATTCTAATTACCAGCGTATATACTTGATTTAAGTTAAGTAAATAATAGAGTGTTATTTTTTATTGCTTTTGATATCGTTTTTTACGTCTAATATTGAACAGAAACGATATGTTTATTCTACGATTTTCAACTTTTTTTAACACAATAAAATGTATACAGGCTTATGATGGCTCAAACTATATTTCTATTACTTTTATTGAATTTCGGTCTTGATGGGACAAGCGAGATTCCAAAAACAGAAAAATTCCCGGTGGTCAATCAAATCGATAAGGAGATTGGCCTATTCCCAATAGATTATAAATACTCTGGCTGGCGCGGCGGTGTAGGTGTTGCTTTTGGTCAACCTACACTCAATATACCAGATATAACCGAACTTGGCGTTGAAATAGTGTGGGGAGGAGAAGACGCAAAACGTACGTCGATGTTGGACATAGCCGTCTTCGACTATTGGAATTCTGTGGTCGAGATATCGATTAAAGATCCAGAAGGACGATATGATTTCAGTCATATAGAAGACAAAGAGAAAGCGGCCGTAATAGCATTTGACAAATATGCTGAATTACAATACGGAGTGCCGGGACTTTCGAAGTACGCTAAAGTGAAGTATATTTCAGATGGGGCGTATGGGGATGTCTATGGTGAAATGGATCTGTCGTCGATTAATCCTTTGGTGAAAGCTGTAGTATCCAGCAAACTGGAAAGATTAACGAAAAACGGGAATAAATATGGGGGAATGGCGCTTGACAATGCCGGAAAAGTTCCCGAGACCTTTCTGGAGTATCTTCAAAACAGTTTGCATCCTGCGGGATTTGGTATTTTCACCAATGGAGGGCCAAGTCATTTATACCGCTATGTCGATCTCTTCGCGAATGAGGGTTTTCAATTCTCACAACAAAGGATGCATAATATGCAGGCGGATGGTTTTAAAGGAGTTCAGGCGGAATTACTTACCCGTCAATTGTCAGCCGGAGAACTGGAAAAATACCTGAAAGCGAAACACTTTAATGGTATTGTATATTTCGGATATACAGACGGAAGAGTCAGGGCGGCCGGGACACACTATTCATTTTTTTCTTCCCGACCGGATATTTATGACCATCAACGATGG
Source organism: Proteiniphilum sp. UBA5463 (assembly GCF_002427225.1). NCBI lineage: Bacteria > Pseudomonadati > Bacteroidota > Bacteroidia > Bacteroidales > Dysgonomonadaceae > Proteiniphilum > Proteiniphilum sp. UBA5463. The sequence continues at coordinate 3,976 of NZ_DIQL01000039.1, forward strand.
GTTCTGCGTAAAATCTTGCCACTAACCCGATCTATGTTTAGCGCGGGACCACAAGATAATGCGTATGCTTATCTTCTAAACAACAAGACAGAGCGTCGCGCCGAGTCATCTAATAAGAGTCGTCAGAATCGTGTTGATGCAACCGGAAGAGTTATTGAGCCGGGGTTGATTGAACCGGAAGATAATGATATTTTTAACGGAACTTTGGCGCTAGATGGAAGTGTTAAAAGATATGGCGATGATGTTGAGAAAGGAATTTATTTTTATGTCAATTCTAATAGGCCGGAGACCGTTGAATGCCGTCTTGATAGTTTAGATGCGGAGACATCCGGCTTACTTGTTTTTGATGAATTTTCGGAAAAGCCATTGAAATATCAAAGAGATGGAAGAAAGATCCGATTCGAGACGCCATCCGGTCCTTCTCTCATTCAATTTGGGAAAAAAGAGGTAATTGTTGAAAAAATCCTCTCACGTATTTCAAATCTATTTAAAGTGCAGTTGTTACAACGTGAAATGGATGAAAAACTAGGAATTGGATATACTCAAAAGAAAATGACTCTGCCATCCCCTAATTTATTAAGGGCAGATTTCGATAAGCCAATGAAACCATGGACCCCGTTTTGTCAGGGTTATCTCATCGATTTAAAGACAAAAAGGTCTGGACGCGGCAGTCTACGAACCGACGGAAATACCTATTCGATGTATAATAATCAATGGCCTTACCATAACCGACAGGGTGCCGCCCAGTTTGTTACGCTGAACCAGTCGAAACCGGAACCTCTGACGCTTACGGCTTATAGTAAATCTGTGAACGTTAAGAGGTCAGATTTAAAGCAGATCACTGACGAGAACCGAAGAGATCATTTTGGTGAACGGTTAGGGTATTATTATGCAATGCATTTATATCTGGATTATCAAGATGGGAACTGGCCAGAAGTTCATACTTTCACCTTCTCTCCCGGGACACATGATTGGGAAGAAGGGAAGATTACCGTTATTCCTAAAAAAGCGGTAAAAACAGCAATGGTCCTAGTGGAGCTACATCAGCCTGAGGGTACTGCCTGGTTTGATGATTTTAGTCTTGTTGAAAGTACAAACCCCCAGCACAACTTACTTGCGAGCGCTGATTTTGAAAATTCCGATATTCTTTTGGACAAAGCCAACGCGCGTGAATACGATTTGAAAGTATCCGCATTAAATGAAAGCATAAATCAAACGAGAAAGAAAGTATCTCTCAAAGAATTGAAACAACTTGAAAATGAAGTCATGTCGATTCAGCAATGGCTAATTTCACAGGGAATTGCAGAAATATCGGGGCGTGAGATGCGTGATTTTTATGATGCGTCCGAAAAATTAAGAATTTGTCGGAATCTACTGGAGAAATAGAAGAAAAGTGAATATGGGGTATTTCAGTTGTTATCTTGACGAACAACCAATACTCCATTTCCTACAGCTCTCACACTCCCATCCGATGGGTTGTTAACCACTTGATCTCGGACTACCATTACCGATGATCCTCCTCCATCTAAATTAATGGCATACCAAGCTCCGGCCGACAAGAGTATTTCACCGAAATCTTTCATCGTGCATCCTTTTGAAAAGGTTTGCCTACCGTCGGCAACCATTAAATAGGCTTTTCTTTTATCTTTAGAATAACCAATTCCCGTTCTTGGATTATATAGGTCATCACCTTCGGCTCGTTCTCCGTTCTTTAGAATAATATTATCGCTTCCTCCAACCATCTCTTTAATTTTAATTGTCAGATTTGGATTCGATTTTAGGGTAACTCCAAGATAAATATTGATTTCTTCATTCATTTTTAGCGTTTTTAAAAAATCTGCGGAGCTCCCCCTGCCATGCAAAACGGCACATCTTTCAGGAATTATTGATTTCCCCGGGTTGTCATAAATGTCTTCAACCTTGCATCGGATTTCTCGATTAGCTTCAAAAAAGAAACTTTCATTATCCTTAGGTCGTATTACAACCTTTGTTCCACCATCGACAGTTCCCGTTGTTTTACCGAATGAAGGTGTATAAAGTGTCATCAAATTGGGGGTAAGATTAGGGTAAGCCTCTAATCTCAGCATATTTACGGTATGTATTGTTGTGGTAAACTCTCCTTTCTTCAAGATCCCCTGAAAAATGGGCCTATCGATATAAGGTATTCCATCTTCACTTAAAATGAAACAAGCCCGGCCGGTCGGATTGGTTACCATCCCTCCATGATGGAACTGCCCACTTCTTGGAATGCCTATTTCAATAGGATCCTGATAAAAATAAAAATCCCCGTTTGTGGCCGCAACGACGTCGTAACCTTGTAATCTTTTCCGCTCTACCATTGCATTTGGGCGTTCGGTTGCGATGGCATTGTCCATCGCGAGGCAGGTCTCTACTCGGATGAAAGGGTTTGTCAAATCGATTTCTAATGCATAGACTCTCAGGGGGTATTCTTTTATTGCGATAGAATAGTAGGATAAACCCGGGCTAATAGTTTGTCTTTGTTGGAGTGTATCTACTCGATACCATTTCCCGTTGATTTTACAAACATCTTTAAGTTCTGTAGTCGTTACGTATAACTTGTCCAGATAGATAATCTGATTGTTTTTATCTTTTACGTAAGGCAGCAGATTATAGGTTGTCGCCGGTTCTAAATTATCAATTAAGATTGTTGAATTAACCGATGATTTTTTAACTGGATCTTTAGCTGTTACTTCCGATTTACTGTAGTGTATTCCCCATTCTTTTAACCGGCTTGTTGAGTTGAATGAAATTTCAACGGAAGTGCTGGTAATTTTACTGTAATCAATTATTGCTTTAAAAGCGATTGGCGATAGAGTCGTGAATTTTTTTTCAATTCCGTGATAGGTAACGCCATCATCGACATAAGCGCGATAATAATAAAGCTGATCAGAGACTAATTCACTTAAACGGACTTCATATCCACTTTCAGAAGTATTTGTATGGGACATTTTTATATATCCATTACCATTTTTAATTTCAATGCCATAATCTCGAATGGTTCCACTTCCGGCATCGGTAATTTTTCCTAAACAAGTGGCAGATATATCGGTAATTTCCTTGACGCCTATCGTTTCAACTTGGGGCGGGTTCACTCCTTTTTCCGGCGTTTCATTACAACTTAAAGAAAAGAATACCAATAAAAGAAAGTATAATATAAATTGATTGCCTTTCATTGACGTTTCGGAAAATTCAATTAATGCTTTTCTTTACGGATGTGTTGCCACCTTCCGATAAGGATATATCAACCGGTTGATTGCCCTGCCATGCCCCTCTTGTAAAATCAGGTACTTCTATAGGCCTGGAATTATTAGATAAAGACCACTGACTCAACGAAGTTATCACACTCCATGCAGCAGCGTCGTACACATCAATATCCATCGGTAATCCGTTTCTTAAACAGTCGATAAGCCTCCATGTCATCAGAAAATCCATTCCTCCATGCCCTCCGACCTCCTGCGCCATATCTCCGATCCTTTTCACAATCTTCGGCATATATTGCTCATTTACCTTTTTCATTTCTTCTTCGTTCAACCACTCGTCCCCGACGGAGATTCTGGCCGGGAGCGGATATTTCTGGGCGGCAGCGCGGGTTCCGCTGATGGCATGTATCCGCGAATAAACTCTGGGGCTTGTAGTGTCATGCTGCAGCATGATAGTACGACCCTTTTCAGTACGAATGATCGAAGTATTTATATTACCCCTGTAGGAATCGGTATTGAATTTTTGATAGAACGGGTCGGATGAAGCCAACTCTGCTACATTTTTGCCCAACATAAAATCATCTGACGACATAGAAACCATATGGCTCAATTTATCCCCACGATTTATATTCATGATCTGACAAACCGGGCCTAATCCATGGGTAGGGTAGATATTCCCGTCATGATACTGACTCTCTTCGAGTCTCCACATATCATTATCCCTCGTCTTTTCATAGATCTTTTGAAAGTGCAGATAAGCAGCATCGCCGTGTATGATATCGCCGAAAAAGCCCTGACGTGCCATATTCAATGTCAATAATTCGAAGAAATCGTAACAGCAATTCTCCATCATATAACAATGTTTCATCGTGTTTTCTGATGTTTCCACGATATTCCACGCTTCATCCACCGTTGCGACGGCCGGTACCTCAACAGCCACATGCTTTCCGCATTCCATCGCATAAACGGATATTCTGGCGTGAAGCGGACCTCTCGGCACCGCAATACTGATCAGATCTATATCGGGATTCTCACATAAACCCCGCCAGGCATCATTGCTTCCGGTATAAACCCCGGCTGTAGGTAATCCTCTCTTTTGCAATAACTGCTGTGCCTCATCAATACGAAACTGAGCAATATCACAAATAGCTTTTATCTCCACCCCGTCCAAAAACGTCATCTGATTAAGATTGGAATATCCTCTGTTACCGACTCCTACAAAGCCGGTGCGAACAGTTTTAAGTATTGGAGCCCGGTAGCCGCACATATTATTATATTGATTGCTTTTTGTCTTGTAACCGGAAATAGTTTTAATTTCGTTCGAAACCATTTCGTTGGCCTTAAGGCCGGGGGCGACCGTCAAACCGATGCCTCCGATTGCAATTTGCTTTAAAAAGTCTCTCCTGTTCTCTTTCATACGACAATATTTATTTTTTCTCTTTTCTATTATCCGAAACCATCAGTCACCTATAAAACCCTATCCATATCTATAATAGGCCATGGCTTTGCATCCTTCCATTCTCCTCTCGTAAAATCCGGAACTTCTACCGAATTACTTCTGTCTAGAACCGATCTTTCACTTAACTCCACAATGGAGGACCATGCTGCCGCATCATAGACATCCTGATCCAAGGGTAAGCCATTTCTCAAACAATAAATCAGTCTCCAATCCATAATATAATCCATTCCTCCGTGCCCTCCGACCTTTTTGGCCTGTTCACCTATATACCTCGATAATGGATGTTCATACTTTTTCATGATAGCATTAAAATCCTCATCACTTAAAAATTCATGCGGGTCGGGCTCCAGGGCTATCTTTTGTTCCGGATATTTTACCGCATATCCTTTTGTCCCATAAAGTTTATGAAGACGGTCATACGGAGCCGGACTCGTCACGTTATGTTCGATTAGGATTGTATTTCCATTGACTGTTTTGACAGTTGTACAGTTCATGTCGCCCAACTTATAGACAGTTTTCGCTTCCGAAGAATCTTTACCGTATTTGTTTTCCGCATAGAGCGTCAATCCGTGATGATTTGAAGACATTGACGTAAGATAATCAAAGCGATCGCCTCTGTTAATACCCATCATTTGTGCAATCGGTCCCAGTCCATGAGTGGGATAGGGATTCCCCGTATGCCTGGTGTAATGATCCACTCTCCAGGTATTATGGTAGCTGTCGCTTCTGTCCAACTGGCATCTCAAATCATGGATATAAGCGCATTCACCGTGAAATACTTCTCCGAATAGACCTTTACGGGCCATGTTCAACGTAGTCAATTCAAAAAAGTCGTAACAACAATTTTCCAGCATCATGCAATGGCGTTGCGCCTGTTCAGCCATATCTACCAGTGCCCAACAGTCGTCTATCGTCATTGCCGCGGGAACTTCGATGGTAACATGTTTCCCATGTTTCATCGCGTACAAGGCGATTGGAACATGCAGATTCCAAGGCGTTGCATTGTAAATTAAATCAATATCATCACGCTCACATATTTTCTTCCAGTCTTCCTCTTTGGAATAGACAATTGCCTCCGGACGTCCGGCATCCCTAAGATTTTCTTGCGCCGATGCAATTCTTTCAGGTACTAAATCATCGATAGCGACAATCTGTGTGCCCTTAATTCTGGCCAGACGGTAAACCGCACTATTACCCCTTCCTAAGCCAATCACGGCAATTCTCACCACAGGGAGAGGTTCACAACGCAAGCCCATCACCGATTTACCTTTTCGTCTGGGTATTTTCAATCCTTTCTTCGCTGTTTCTGATGAATTCCCTGCATAACCGGGTAATCCCAAAGCTCCTAGCGCAACCCCGCTCAACACGGTCTTTTTAATAAAATCACGACGAGTACTCATAAATCTTGTATTATTTATATTTCACTAAGCAATATGACTGAACTATCAAATATGGCTTCAATTTGAAGATTTATCCCAATTTTCATCAACTCTTCTCCGGTAAATGTTTTTCCATCCGCCCAGAAACTCTTACGATTGTTTCTAGTATTCAATTCTTCCAGTCTGTACCTTTTATTCGGATCTAACCCCTTTAATTTACATTCAAAGTATTCTGTCCTACTGTGGAACTCCAGGCTGTACGCGAATAAAACGGCGTGGGACTGTTTCCTGTCAACGTAGAGCGATGCCGACCATCCGCCTTCATTATTGGGGGAAAGTAACCGATACAAATCTCCAAACTGAACGATCGGTCTAATTTTCTTGTATGTACGGATAGCTTCCGTTACAAAAACTTTATCGTCACCGGCTATATCCTTCAACTGTAATTCTAGTCCCAAGCGTTGTGACATCGCGACATCGAATCTGAATTTCAAAGGTGTTACCATCCCCGTTTGATGATTAGGGCTCGTTGAAACATGCGACGCCGTTGCCATTGCAGGAAAGAAGAGACTAGTACTGTACTGAATAAAAAGGCGATTCAACGGATTGGTATTATCACTTGCCCAAAATTCATCATGAAACCGCAACGCGCCGAAATCCAAACGTCCTCCTCCAGATGAGCAAAGTTGAATCATCACATCCGGGTGTGATTCCCTAATCCGTTCATAGACTTTATACAACCCTCTCGTATATTCTATCCAGAAATGGGTTTGCTCTTCAGCTCCCAGGTAATCGGAACCGACATTGTCGACATGTCTGTTGGCATCCCATTTAATATAACTGATATGTTCCGACAACGATAAAACATCATTGAATGTTTTCACTACAAAATCCTGCACTTTCGGGTTACTGAGATCCAATAACCATTGATTACGAATAGTCAGCATTTCCCTGTCCCCGCTTTTCACGATCCATTCAGGATGCTTTTCGGCCAGTTCGCTTTTAGGATTGACCATCTCAGGTTCTATCCATATTCCAAATCGGAGGCCTTTGTTTACAGCATATCGGGCAAGAAAATCAATTCCTCCCGGTATTTTTTTTCTGTTGACCTGCCAATCTCCCAATCCCTCACGATCATTGTTACGGGGATATTTATTGCCAAACCAACCATCATCCATTACAAACATTTCCACGCCAAATTCTGCCGCATGATCAATCATTTCCATAATGGTCTGCTCGTTGAACGAAAAATAGGCGCCTTCCCAGCTGTTAAGAACCACTGGACGTAACTGACCACCGTGAGCCAGCGCATATTTACGACTCCAGTTGTGATAATTGCGGGATATCTCTCCCATTCCGGATGAACTGTAAGTCATTATATTCTCCGGAGTTTGAAAAGATTCCCCGGCTTTGAGTTTATAGGATGACGCAAAAGGATTCATACCTGATAGGACATGGAGCCTGCCGAATTCATCAAATTCAAACGAAAGTTTGTAATTGCCCGACCATGCCAGCGATCCGGCGTATATTTCGCCACTGTTTTCTTGCACAGGATTATTTAATGATAACAAAAAGGATGGGCTTTCCGACTGAGTGGTACGGACACCTTTCTTCGACTCAACTTTTTTTATTCCGGGCGTCAGCTTTTCTTCAATCAGTTGCATCTCGTTTGCCCAAGTACCGGAAAAATGAGTTAAGTAATAGGACTGCGCTGTCAGCGGTAAATATGAAGAAGCCAATTCCTCTATCATTACCGGCTTACTCTCATTATGACTTACACAAACGCTCTGACTAATCACATTCTCCTTCCGGTATGCCTTAAACTGAAGATCAACCCAGACAGGATAGATTTTGTCCTTTAGCCGAATAACGGTTTCAGTCACATTATCATCGATATCTTTTGTATGGTGAGAATCATAGACGAGATCCGTGGTCAATACCCCATCCTGATGAACCAGACGGATCGCAGGCTCCATATATAATCTCCTCCCGTACGCCGGAAAGATCTCCGGAGCTGTACTCTCCTTTATATCCTGGTTCATTTTAAATCTCTCTTTGGAGATCTGCAAGGGAGTTGTCGACAGCTTATCTCCAAAATACTGGAAAATAGCTTTTTCACCCAGCTGAGACGTAAATATCAGACTGAGGCGTTCCGTTTCTATATGGATAAGCTCGCTGTTCTGTCCAACAGATACCATTATAAAAGAACTGAGGAAAAAACTGATAAAAACAATATATTTCATTAATAACAAGCCTTCTAAATTAATAAGTGGAGTATTTATACAATGCAAAACTGTTCATTTTAGGAAGATGTAGTGTAACGGATCCCGTATCGGATACCTGCTGTTTTATTCGGTCTCCATCTCCGGCTATAGGCGTCAAATTAACGACCCGGCCTGCAGGAAGCCATGTCTTAATCTTCGCACTAGCGTTCGGTGACATTTCCCTGAAAATCAGCAAATATCCCTGATCGTCCCGTATAGATTGAAAACCTGTCCAAGATTTTCCGGAAGGTTCATCCCCGATCGGTAAAATCACACCTTGGTGAAAATCGTGTTGAATGGTCCGGTATTTTTTTATCAGCTGTTGATTTGTAAATGCTCCTGCAGGAAGATCCGCCACATCCATCCAGACGAGAGGTTGTGCGGCCATGGTTGTGGCAAACAGGTATTCGAATGAATAATTTATCGGGGCAAACGGATCGTTTTCAGGGTATTTGTCTTTATTTTTCCACTTGTTGGGAAACTCAATAAGTAATTTTTCTGCAGGTATGTACCTTGACAACATCCAGAGATTTCTAAGGGTTTTATATGGATAGTAATTACCCCACTCAGTGTATCTGTTTTCTAAGAACAAGTTTCCATATTCCGTAAACATAAAATAACCGCCCCTGACTCCGGCTGTAATATCTATGTTAAAGAAGACATTTTCGTCAGTTTCACGCATCACTTTATCGTACATCATGCGGGTTCTTCTTTCTGCCAACTTGTTGGGCATCTTCTGACCATCAATTTTAAACATTCTTACCCCGTAATCCCGATACATTTTGATAATGGCATCGGCGTCTTTTTCCCAATCTTCATTATCATTGGAAAGCGACGGGTTTAAATAGAGGCAGACATCCACGCCAAGTTCTTTCCCTTTCTCAATGACGGGGGATAGTCCGTTAGGAAACAACTGCTTGTTGGGAGTCCAGAAATCAGGATTCTTTTTATAAACGTGCTGATAGGTCCCTTCATCGCTCCCTTCCTGCCAGCCATAATCCAATTGAAAATGGGTTATACCCAGCCGGGCACACGCTTCAATTTGCTTTTTGCAAAAATTTTCTGTCAATCTGCTGATGCTTCCTCTGTCCCCCCAAGTATTCATCACTATCATTTCATCCCTTTCAGGAAGGAGCTTGCGAAAATTTTTCTGATACTTTTGCAATGCAGTCAAACGTTGGATTTCTCCGCCGGAATAAACCCCGACAACAGCACTGTAGGCCTTTGTCCATTCATCCACATTCAAATCTTCAGGCGTAACGCCGAGTCCAATCATCCTTACATGTCCGAAGTTGGTAACAAAATCAGCTCCCGGATAGGCCAGTTGTACACCAGAACACGGAGCCTCTTTCAAGAAGAAGAGACCATCGTCAGATTCCATATTTTCACAAAAAAGTAGATTTCCCCGGTAAGTATTTTCGGTATAGGATGTACCCGAATAGGGTTTAACCATTGTGTTATTGAAATCAGACCTGTCCAGAAATTCAACAGTGTTCAAAGACCAATGTTTTCCTTCTAACGAAATTTGATCTATTATCGGAATTTCGTTGTATTGAGAGAGAATATTTCTGGATTCGACATAATCCAACTCCGCCGGATCTTTCTGTTTAATGACCCATTTTCCTTTTGCCTCTCCCCTTAAATAAATATCACAAGCGATGACGGGACAATCAGAATAAATTCGGTATACCTTTCGAATCTGCAAGTGATCAAGCGTATATTCAACAGTTATAGCCAAATGTCTGGGCAAAATAGCGGTTTCTATCTCTTCAGCAAACCATTTGTCATTTTTTGCGTCTTGATTTTGCTGGGGAATAAAAAAGTCGGGAGATAGTTTTTGATTGATCCAGCTATGGCAATTTTTTTTATCTTTGATAGAGATAGTTTTAAGATTCCCATTATTCCAGAGGAATTTTCGCTCGATCAAATTATTTCCAATAAATAAAGTATCATCATCGAATCTCGCGTAATAGGTATTTTTATCAATACAAAATATAAGTTGAATATTAATAATAAAGATTGAAAGGAAGATAAATTTTTTTAGAGTCATCTTGTCTATATTTAATTTCGCGGATAATTTTGGTAACATGTTATCCGAATCTAAAATATAGATTTGGATAACATGTTCACTTGATTTCTATAGGGATTTATTGATAGATCAATTGTGTCACCACCAATGAATATCAAATCATTCATTACTTCGCCCGCACACAAATATCTCTGAAATTTGTGTGTTCTGCGCATTATTCGAATCTCTTAAATAGATAAGCAGATAGCGTCCGGCAACATTCAATCCATCAGAAACCTCCAAGACCAATCTATTGTTTGATGCATTCGAGTCAAAAATTCCTTCGGTTATTTTTGTCCATTTATTAAAATCAACATTCATGTCTCCGGGGATATATTCATTTCCAACGTAATATTCCACTGAACGTGTCGAGTTGTTACTCCAACGGCGAAAGGTTTCAATCATCGCAATTTTTTTCGGTGACTTCATGTCTATTACTGCCCAGTGAGGAAGAGGTGCGACTGGAGACCATCGAGAATGCCAAAAATTAGATGGTATTCCTTGTGCATGAATGATCCCATCAATAATTGTTTTAACACCGCCTCCATCCGAAACTTGTTCATCGGAAACCCCTATGACTTCCCAGTTACTTCTGTCGAAAGGAAATTTTGTTTTATTGAACGACCAATCTGTAGCGAAAGTATCTATCGCGGTTGGTTCAGGTAAGAAAAATGTACGGTATTCGAAAGGTGAATCTGTTTTTGCATCTGGACAAGCCATGGACGTGGAAGATGCCGATAGCGATACAATTGCTTCTTGATTATCCTTCTTCGTGTATTTAACTTCTACCCCGATCATCTCTTCTGATGCTGCATACCAATCGATGGTTGCGTTCTCGTTTATGGCGTATTGTGAAACTGATTTTACCCTGCGATTTGAGAGCCCATTTTCAAAATTAGCGCCATATGAATTTGCAAAACCTTCGACTTTCAGAGAATAATTATCGGATGAATCTATTGTCTTCACGTGGAAAGAATAAGACCCTTCCTGTAAATTATCAATCATTACTTTTCCCGAATCACATAAAATGTGACTCTCTTTTATTGTTGCTCTTTCAATTGGAATTTCCAATGAATCTTTTCCATTATTCCAATATACATTAATTGATCGTACACTAGGCGAATCGTACAACCAATATTGAAATTGAATTCTACGTTTTCCAGATGAGAAAATAACCGAATCTACTTTCGGTGCATATACAATTTCTCCTCCTTTTGTATAGTCTTTATGATAATCCATCATATCTTCACATGAGAAAAATGCAAAAAAAGACAATATAATAATGTATAGATTGCTGTTTATCTTTTTCATCTTTTGTATTGTTAATCTATAATTTCACCGAAAAAACTTACTTCTGCAAAATAGCAGTTCGAAACATTTCCAAATGTCCTGTTAACTTTTACCCGTATATAACGCACTGCGGGTGAAGTTATGTCAATTGTAAAATCATGTCCTTTAGCGGCTACCGTAAAGTCTTCATCTGTTACAGTGCCTAATGGTGAACCGGAAGGCTTTATGGTTTTAAAATCTCCAATTTTTATCCATCCGGCCTCTTCCCATTTTCCATTCATAATCGGTTGATCTTGCGCACCCCATACTTCAAATAATTCAATATTTCCCTGATTATAAACACGTGGAGCGTAATTATAATCTCGTTGGAACGTATGAATGCGACTTAACTTCATCAGACGATGCAAGTCAATTGTAAACGCTGCTCCGGGAACCGTTGCTATGTATGTATGGCTCCAGGTGTCTCGGCTCCCGTCAAACATGCTGTAAGCGCTATTACCTGACGCCCACCCCGGGTAATCCCATCTTACGTCATTTTCATAAGGGTAAATAAGAGCAGCGCCTTGCGGTAAGGTGTTGTTATTTAGTATTTCAATTTTAGAACGATCTAACTGTTCTTCAAAAAGTGGAGTAATTACACCTTCTTTTGGGTATAGCGTATCAGAGTAATTCTCGTATCTGTCGCTGACAATGGCCCCAAAACGATATGGATTTGTATCGTATCCGCGAAGAGCGCCACTCCCGTCGGCTAATTGAGACGAAATTATCTCTACTGTCTGTAACTCGCCTTTGTCGTTTTCTCCTAGAAACTCGAAATTCAAGATCTCTTTGTCTTCATTTTTCCACCTAAACCCTACTCCTCCAAAATCGCTTAAGAATTCGAATGATTCTACAACTTTTTGGATGGCTGATTTTAGGGGAGTGAAACTTACTTCAACTGGATCTGAAAATTCAAGGGCGCGATTGAACGTATACAATGTTGCCGAATGTACCTTTTCATCGGTATATCCTTTTATTTCCAAGGATGTTTTATAATAAGAAGAAACTACTTCTCTTTGTTTTCCACTCTGTAAAGTGTAAATTGCTTTAACCCCTAATATATCATTTGAATTAGGAATTTCATAGGTAATTCGTACCCCCCCTGCTATGGGTGTCGTTTCCATGACAGTCACCTTGTCCGGCTTACCGGTTTTTTCATTTATCGGTTCCAAATTTTTCTCACTGCAGGAGAAGACAACCGATAACAAGATAGTGATATAAAAAACTTTTTTCATATTTATCATTTCCATTAATTGTTTATTACCAACCTGGATTTTGTATCAAATTCGGATTATTGATAATATCAGAATCAGGTATGGGCAGAAGATAATTATTTACTGTGAAAGATTGCGTGTAATAAGGAACTACTGTATAATATTCCCTGATATCAGTAGCACTGGTATTAAACCCTTCTATCTTACGATTATTTAAATTTTTCACGGCTGTTTTCCAACGACGACAATCCCAAAAATATGAACTTTCGGCAAATAACTCAATTTTACGTTCGCGGTGTATAATTTCTCTCATACCTGCTTTGGTCAGTGGTTTGTCAGGCTCATTAGAGTACTTCCTCCAGCTATCCAAGACACCCTCCAATCCGGCACGCCTACGAACCATATCCACGTATTGATAAATTTCTTGATCGGGGGAAGATTTCACTTCATTCAATGTTTCTGCATACAAGAGATAAAGATCAGCCAGACGCATCATTGGAACCGGGTATTTATATTCATACCAAGTATCTGCATTTCTAAATTGGGATTCAAAATTGACATACTTCTTTGGCCAGTACCCTGTTACATGAAGATCCCTAGGTTGAAGAGAACTTGATGCAGGTTCGCCCCAGCGCATCTTTACAGTAAAATTTGTTTGCGGTGTATTCCCGTACCAAACCGCCCTGTCAAAAGTCAGCCAAGAATAAAACCGGGGTTCTCTGTCGAAATTCATCGAAACGGTTTGTTCGGTTTGATCAATATAATATTTATGTTGACTATCCCCTTTACGAATGCTAAAACGTCCCTGATAATCATATATTTTATCTTCATTAATTGGCACTCCGTTTTTGGAATAAAACTCATCTACTATATCCAAGGGGACGCAATAGATTCCTCTGGTTGCCTGGCTGGAAGAGGCAGCATATCGAGGCATTGCGCCACCCTGATATATTGTCGTTGAACTACATCCCCATATTAATTCCACATTCCAGCGTTCAGTATAAACCGATCGTAACGTATTTAGCAGATTAACCTGTTCTGGAAGTCCTACAGGCGTTTTGTAATCGGATTGTTGATATAAACGAATTCCGGCCGTTTCACATGCCTCTATTGCTTTTTTACAGGCTGCCGCTGCTTTTTCCCATCGAGAAGGATCAGGTGTCTGATTAAAGAACGGTTTACCCTCATGGTTTAAAAAATTATTGAAGTCTGTATTCCCATTATAGAGGGGACTGGCCCAGGCTGTTAATACCCTCGCCTTAAACATCGATGCGATGGGATGCGTGTATCTCCCCAATTCTGTCGATGTTGTTGTTATGACATCGGGGAGGGGTTTGTTATCTTCCGAATCGCCCAATGCTTCTTCAGTGAGTTGAAGAATGTATTCAAAGCAATCATCAATTTTTTCCCGATACGCGCGAATTGTTTCTCCAGATGCTCCAACTGGTGGATTTTCTTTTAATAACACAACCGGACCATACATCTCCATCAGGAAGAATATATCCATCGCTTTATGTAGTTTTACTTCAGCGCTCCAACGTGCTTTTTCCTGAGAATCTAAATCCGGTACGCTTTCAATATTTTTCAAGAAAGTGTTGCAATCGTTTATATTTTTATATAAGCTAGGGGTATAGGCTGCACCTCCCGACCAATAATTTGCATACGGATCGGTAGGGGTAGAGTAGCCTAAAGCCACTTGCATCCCCATCCAATCGGGCCGAATTTGGTCGTTAACAATAAATTCGCCAGTACCCATGAAAGCCGGATTGGACGTGGCATCGCCATATCTTGGCCCTTGCTGATAGATTGTTGATAAATACTTTTCTGCATTATAACGATTTGAGAAAGCGTGATCTATTGTCGCTATATCGTCAGGAACAACATCTAGATAATTGCATGCACTTACTGTAAGTGCAAGAACTAATATTATTATGTAATTATAAATGTACTTCATATTCATAAGATTTAAAATCCAACATTTAGACCAATATTTATTACCCTTTGGAGCGGATATCCCAATCCGTTTCCACCCATTTCAGGATCCCAAAATTTGAAATTACTGAAACATAATAAGTTTGTACCACTTAAATAGAGACGAAGATTTCCTACATGCAGTGTGTCCATTACTCTTTTAGGAAAGGTATAACCCAACTCGGCACTCTTTAAACGCAAGAACGATGCATCTTGCATAAACCAAGTACTTGGTTTGTTATTGTTGTCGATTGCTTGATTAGCTAATCGCGGCCATACAGCATAAATATCCGGGTTAGATTCAGACCAATAACTATCTGAAAATGCTCTTAATACATTATTCCCATTTAAAAATGGGATAATGTTATTCGAATTATCTTTATTTGTATTCATCCAAAAAGATTGTCTGCCAGAGCCTTGGAAAAAGAATGAAAAATCCAAGCCTTTATATCCCATTGAAAGACCAAAACCATAATTGATTTCTGGTACTGTAGGATACCCAATTGGTACCATATCTAATTCTGAGATTCTTCCATCGCCGTTAATATCCCTATACTTAATATCACCCGCCTTATAGTCTCCAAATTGCGTCGGGGAATTTTTAACTTCTTCTTCGTCTAAGAATAAACGCTCAGCGATGTATCCCCAAGTTTGATTGATGGAATATCCTACTCTGGAACGCCATGGAGCATCTGAATATTCCGGTTCTTCCCACTCTAATACTTTACTGGTGGCGTATGTAAAAGTTCCGCGCCCGATCAACCAAAAATATTTGTTAAAATTCTTTTCATAATTAAATTCAACATCGATCCCACTTCCTTTTGCTTTTCCAAGATTCGCTTTTACAGGCACACCTATACCTGTTGTCTTAGGAATAGTCCGGGATAATAAGATACCTTCCCGTTTTTCATTAAAAAAATCAGCGTTTGCCGAAAAACCATTCTTCAGGAGAATTTCAAATCCTAAATTAGTTTTATAAGATTTTTCCCAACCGATATCATCATTCGCATATCTTGAAATAGTAACTATACCGGGATTATAGTCTAGGTTGGTTCCCCAATTAACGAAGCTGCTACCACCTATATTCACTTTAGATAAATAGTAGAAACGGTCGCTGGCACTTCCTATTGCATCATTTCCTACTAATCCGTAGGTCGCTTTTAATTTAAATACAGGAACATATTCCTTCAATGATGCAAAAAAATCTTCGTTTGATACCATCCATGCTGTGCCAATAGACGGAAAGAAGCCAAAACGATGTTCGGTAGAAAAGCGTTCCGACCCATTGTATCCAAAATTAAATTCGCCGAAATATCGCGTATCATAATTATAGGCCAAACGTCCTGATAACCCTAAATTCCTATAGGGAAGTGATGATTGTAGATCTGGTGCAGTTCCTTCTTTTTCTTCCCGCATTTGATATACCAATAAAGCGTTGACATCGTGCTTTTCTTGAAACTTCCGATTATATTCAGTCATAGCTTCCAAATAAAAAGTGGATTTTATATAACGGTCGCCTTCCTTAAAGTCCAACCATTCAGTTCCAGAGGCTTGGTTCAGGACGTCCAATTCATATTTTTGAGTCCATTTGTCATAACTCCCATCCTTGATTTTGTAAAAAAATGGAGAATACTGACGAGTTACGGTGTAATCTGAATTTCTATTCATGTTTACCATTGCTCTTGCAGTGAGCCCTTTAGTAATCATGGAGAGGTCTTGTTTAATTTCAAATTGCGTGATTAACGTGTTTTTACTATAATCTTTATACCCTTTCATCGCTTCTGCATAAGGATTTAGGTATCCTCCGTTTCCATAATTTCCAAATAGAATGTGCTTCGTAAAGATATTCGCCTCGTCAGGCTCATAATATGGTTTAAACAATACCGGATTTGATCTCATTATTTTGCGGTATAGATCTGCACCTCCGTCCAGAGGTCCAGTATATTCATCAAAAGAAGAATTCATTTTTATGATCATCTCCGTAGTTTTCGTTACATTGATATTTACATTCGCACGAATATTATACTTTAATAAGTCAATATTCGAATTAAACTGATTCTTTGAGTCCGGTTTTAAATTGCCATTATCTTTTGTTAATGCTGCGGCAACATAGTAACGAGCTATATTACCCCCTCCACTTATACTTAAATTGGCACGTTGATTCATTGTCACATCATTGAACAATATATCATACCAGTCGGTAGATGGATAAAGATCAGGATATAATCCCCGTTCAGTCATACGTATTTTTTCTTCACTATATAAAGATACTGCAGATGGATCGCGCGTTTTTATCGCTTCATTTTGCATTCTCATGTATGTGATTGGATCGGTTAGCTTCACACGGTTCGTTGGTGATGAAATTGAATTTTCGACACGAATATTAAGTTTAGCTTTCCCCTCTCGCCCCTCTTTCGTTGTAACTAGAATTACTCCGTTTGCTCCCCTCGCACCGTAGAGTGCAGTGGCTGTCGCATCTTTCATTATTGAGAATGTGGCGATATCATCGGTATTTAGGCGAGCTAGATCGTCAGTAGTAAGTTCTACCCCATCAATTAAAATTAACGGGTCTTTCTTTGCTTCCGCCCCAAATGTAGTGACACCGCGGACAAAAAAACTTGCATTGTCCTTGCCAGGCTCTCCACTAAGTTGGTAAGAAATAAGGCCGGCAACTCTTCCGGCAAAAGCCGTGGTTAAGTTACTGCTTGGAACTTTAAGTTCGGATGTTTTAACCGTCGATATAGAGCCTATTACGCTTTCCTTCTTCTGTTTGGCAAAAGCCACAACAGTTACTTCATCCAATTCGCTTGGCTGCGGCTTCATGGCTATTTCTAAGTATGTCCTACCGTTTACCTTAATTGTTTGTGATTCCATTCCAAGAAAAGAGAAAATCAAATTATCAGTAGGTAATACTTTGATCTCAAAACTCCCATCTATGTCAGTTGTGACACCTCTGGTAGATTTATCTACAATTACACTTACACCAGGCAAGGGACTATTTGTCTCATCTTCAATAACTTTTCCTTTTACTTGTATTTGTTGTTGCGCAAATGAGGATAAAGAAAAAATGATGAAGATGCAACATAAAATAATAAATTTAATTCTGCTTTTCATTTCATCTCATTTTTATTTGTTAAATTAAATAACGGGTTATAATTTACAGAAGCTCTGTTTATATTGATTTATTTTATTAAAAATTTACATTATCCTTTAATAATTGTCTTCTTTGACTTATTCCTAAAAATAACATTTATTATTTGGAATACATGTTGAAACAACTGGAAAAAAATTGTCTCTAAATGGCAAAATATTATCCATAACATATGTATATAATGATTAGGGAACTACAAAATACTAATCCACTCAATGATCAAAATGAAATGATATAATATCGAAATACTCGTGTTTATTTCTTGATACAAAGGAATAAATGAAAAAAAGAATCAAGGAGTTTATTGCGAAATAATATATTCAAAAAACGTAAATAAACAAAAAATGCTTTTAAATGTAAACCTTGTAGTTATGAGAGAATTTGTGATGCAATAGAAACATCAATCTGTTCGAGCCAGCCATTCATCGTGGTCGGGTACCACATTTGTTGTTATGTTTCAACCATAGCAATCGTAAGCCATGAATTTTCATTCACCTCAATGGGAGTGACTTTACCGGGCTCTTCGACCGCACGATGTGCGGCAAGTTGAGCTACTTTTATCTGAAAAGGCGTAATCGAATGAGGGGCATAATTATTTCCAACCACAGATTTTTGAAATAACTTCTCATACCATACGCAAGATGCGGTGTATCTCCCGTAATTAAGATCTAAATGATAGCCATCCCTGCAAAATGTATCTCCCAAACTGCTTGTTCTTCCGTTTTGTATGGCTGTCCCGGCCGGGATAATAATATCAATGCCTGTTTTTTGCGCTGCCCGATTGTATGCATCAATAATAGCATTGAACATCGTTATCTGGTTATTTTCATAATTGGCAAAACCGGCATGCGTGGAGTTTTGTGCATAAGCCCAAGTGGCGTGCAACACGATTTTCATGACAGGATTAGTTGAATGTTCCCTTGCAAAATCCATCAAGCGGTCAAGGTAGGGAAAAAAAGATTCGTACAGGCCGGAAAGGGAACTCACCTGTTGAAAAGAGATGTAATCCCATTTTTCGTCGCTAACGGCATCGATCAGCCTGTAAATTGGGCGTTATGGTTTTAATCCCGTCAACAATTTTTCGATAAGAGTAATCCGGTGAGTTATTCACTGTATTGTTATAGTGTTTTTCTAAAGAACATCCAGCAATATACATGTTTCCGATTATAATGGTATCGCCGTTTGCTTCTACCAGTCCCGGGAGGTAATGCTCAATAGCATCATCCGAGAAGCTATTCCCTATCGCCAATAGTTTTATTTGCTTCGCATAGATAGAAGTTGCGAAGATGTAAAACACAAGGAAGATCAGGATAGTTTTTTTAGTTACCATGAGTATTCTGTTTTATCAACTTTCTGATCATATAAACAATAACTCTAACCAGAATAACCAGTAGATAGAAAAATAGAGCAATAAAAATGACATATCCCAGTTGGGTAAACACTTCGTACCAGGGTGTTTTGAAGAGGATGATTGAAACGATGTTCGTTAAAAATGCCGCGGCAAAGCAAGCGGAAAGAATATATATTTCTTTTTTTAATTGCCTGGATGTTATAATTAAGTCTTTCATCTGAATATTTTCTTTTTATTGATGAATCTTTTCTAAGAGAATTTCATATAAGGAATTTTGTATTCTTCGGGAAAAGTAATTTTCTTTTGCTCCGCCATCGCCTGATTTCCCAAATGACAAAGCATGGTGGCAAGATAGGCCTCTTCCACTATATTTTTCCCTTTTTCACCGGTAATGCAAGCCTGACAAAATGCGGACAAAATTTCATCGGAACCATCTTTTAATGCGCCAATCATGGATAGACCATCATTCACATGAAATTCACCTTCAAGAATGTTGTGAGGGATATATTTCTCTTTCGTTTCCGGGCGCCAGCTCGGGCCGGCAGCAGGTACGGAGGCATATAATTTATTTCCTATCTGCCCAATCAATTGTTCAATCCCGGATTTTTTCCCGCCGGCTTCATCTTCCAGATAATAAATACCGGTGGCCAGGTTCATGGTTCCTTTATTGCCCAGTATTTGATCTTCCATCCCGTTGAATTTATTGGAAATAAGCGATTCATAATTGATTTTGACCCCATTGGAGTAGTGATACACCAGATTTACACTATCATATACCTCTCTTCCGTCTTTCCAATATACGATGTCTCCTGTTCCTATCACTGATTCAGGCACCATCTGCATAGCCCAGCAGCAGACTTCCAATTGATGGGATGCCAATTCAGTCATTAACCCGGCTGAATAATCCCGATACAAACGCCAGTTGATCTGACGCTCCAGTTCCGGAGAAGGTACGGGGCGCCTCCAGTCATGGTTCCTGAACCAATGACAGCGTTCTCCCACAATTTCTCCGATTAAGCCGGAATGGATCATTTGTATCCCCTTTATATACTTCTTGTCGTACATACGCTGCATGCAGAAATAGAGAACTTTATCCGTTTTCCGATATGTATCGTAAATTGCTTTGCATTCCTCCATGGTTAAAGCCATTGCCTTTTCGCAATACACGTGCTTTCCCGCATCCAGGGCATCCAATGTCATAGGAGCATGCAGATAAAGCGGGGTAGATATAATAACTCCGTCGATGTCAGCAGATTCCAGCATCTTTCGATAGTCGGTATATGTCTTCGCGTTGGGACAAAGACCGGAAGCCTCTTTCAGGTTCGGGGGATATATATCACACAGAGCCACAATTTCGGCATGTTGCAGAGACAATACTGCGTGTATATTATACGTTCCTCTGGAACCCGTTCCGATAAATCCTATCCTGGCTTTCTCTTTTTTTATTTCTTTGGCTTTATCCGGGGTAAACGACTGCAACCAGGGGGTCGTAGCTAAAAGCGCGGCTCCTCCCGAAACGTAACCTAAGTCTTTGATAAATTGTCGCAGGCTCGTATCCACTTGTTTAGGCTTTTTGTTTGACATAATGTTACTTCACTAAAGTTAGACTAATATTCTACTGTATTTTGTACTTTAAAACCTTCTGTAATTCGTTTCTTTTCCGTATCATCGGCGATCATGAAAACTGTGCTTAGCACTTCAGCATCCAATGGATCTTTTGAGGTGATCGAGACGACCTTATTTCCTTTTATTGCTTCTCGCGACATAGGCCGTACTATATGGCCTGTGTAGGTCGGTGTATTTCCCGATACCGACAATGCCTCGTCCTTTAAAGAAATCTCACCTAAAACTTCATCATGGTTATATGGGTTTTCAATGCTCACCTTCCATGCATCTCCGTAAGGATGGTGCCCCATTCCCAGAATAGAACTGTTCCCGAAATCTACAAAACAGTGTTTTACTCCGGCTTGATGAATTAAATCCTTAATTTTCACCAGTGCATATCCTTTGGCATAGCCTCCAAAATCTAATGATATATCTTTTTTCAAAAAAATGACAGTGTGCTCTCTTTCATCCAGCAACACTTTTGAAAAATCATCCAATGTGATATCAAACAATCCCAATGTGCGGATATTGTATTGCCGGCAACTTTTCAGGATCGTCCACATCTCCTGGCTTACATGCACAGGTTCAAGAATAGCTTCGCGATTGATTTTTGAAGTTTCGCTTGTACTGCTAAAGCGATTAAAGATCCGGTCGAGCCGCCGAAGTTCGAAAACGACATCTTTCCAAACTTCCTGCGATTTCAATTTGTTTTGGCCGATGATAAGTATATCGAACCGTGTTCCCATGATGTTCTGCAATGAACCATGGAACATCTTTGATGATTCGTAATAAGTCCCGCCGATGTCAATCCCTATCTTTTGCAATTTCTACAGCTTTTGTTGTGATGTAATATTTTGCTAAGGTATTGATTTTTTCCCAGTCAGGCATATCGCGATTTACTAAGAAGCTGAAAAAACTTTCGGCAACATATTTGAAATGTGATTCGTGTCCCTCCCTGTTTTCGGAAGGAATATTGATGATATACTCCCCTTTTACGGTTGTAGGAGAAGCAGATACGAAAGGATAGGTTGTCCGGATTTTCTCGATCGCCTTTTGGAGGTTATCGGAAAATTCATTTTCATCCATCCCGTCGGTTTTTTGCACATACAGTTGTTTCACAAAATTCTGCTCTTTGTTCTGTATTGTTTTCAGCGTAGTTTTTGTTCCTTTTACAACCGACATGAAGGTATCTCCGCTACCTTCAGGCGCCTGGTAATTCCAAATAACTTTTAAGCCCACATTCCGGTGTTTTACATCGAAGTGGAGAGTGCCGTTGGCATACACCTTCAGTATGGAATTGTTGAGGTATTTTTGCAGGTAATCGGGGAAGGCGGTTTCACCGGTCGATTTTGTAAACTGCGGTAATGTGATCTCTGTTGCCCAATGAGAGGAAGAGATATTCCCGATATCCCGGGTGTAATTGATAGACTGTCCGGGAAAACATTTCCAGAACAACAAATCGATCAGGTGCGTGGTTACATCGGCAATCCCTTCGCCCTGTTGCTCCACGTCGTAATACCATGCCGGACGGATCAACGGGGTGCCGGACACTTCTTTATAGAAGTGATGCACGCTCTCCATATACACGGCGGGATCTTCCGGTGTTCCCGTTTTCAGCTCACCGAAAAAATCGGGATCGTTTATCAACTCTTTCTCGATGATATTTAGCATATCGTAACGTTCGGTCATCATATCATATAACAACACGTTTTGTGCCTCAGCATTGGCATACGCTTCTTCCAACAAAAGAAAATCTTCCCGGTTAATCGCCATCGGCTTATCCGACAAAACGTTTAATCCGGCATCTACCGCACTGAGAATATATTCGGTTTTCTCTTTATTGTTACCGGCAAGTACGACTACATTCCCTTTTTTGTCGGTTACCATCTTATTTAGAAAATCGTCGCCGGTATAGACAATTGTTTGCCAACTTGTAGGATCTTTATCTCTTTGGTTGAACGACTCAATGGCCGAAAGATACTGTTTTAATCCGGTATCTTCGGCGGGTGCATATATAAATACCGAATCGTTTACCTGTGGCATGGCGCTTTTTTGAAGCAGGTTGGCATGAAAATGCCCCGGGGCAAGGACGATCAGTTTTATTTCACCCTCTTTGCCGATAAATATCGTTTGGTTGCCCCGGGGGCTATTGTTCTTTTGCATACAAGAAAGTAATATCAGTCCGACTGCAATTATAGACCAACCCTTTTTCATTTTATTTTTAATTCCAGCAGTAATTCTTTAGCTTCTTTTAAGCCTTTACGATAGACATCCTCCATCAGGATGATTTTTCCATCATTACGCTTGCTTTCGTTCGAAGCCTCCATAAAGGTGAATATTTCGAGCGTTTCTTCTGCTGAAATCGGAGCAACGCGAGTTCTGAAAAATTTCAATATCTCCGTCAGTAGTACTTCATATCCCTCATAGGGACCGACAGGTTCCGCGCCTTTATCCGTAAAGGCTGTTCCTCCGTAGATACCCTTTCCCGCACGAAGGCCTCTGAACGTGCCTATCCTGCCATCGCTCCATAAGCCGGCGACTACGTCAGTTCCTTCAGCCGACATTCGATTCACGGATACACACCCCGTTCCCATAATAGTGAACAGGGTTTCCACGCCATGGATGCCATACCACCCAAAATCGGGATGCGATATTTCACGTGTTGCCGGAGAGTAACAATCCGCTCCTAAAACTTTACCATACTCTCCGTTGCGTAATTTTTGATTTTGCGGAACAAACCGTAGCGCGGATGAAGAGAAAATGGGAATATTATATTCCCTGGCTAATTGACAGATCGCTATGGATTGTGCCAAAGTGGCGCCAAGCGGTTTATCTATAAACATGATCTTACCTGCCTTGAACACTTCGTACGCCTGTTCCAGATGCAGGTTCCCATCGTTTGTTTCCAACATTACACAATCTACTTTTTTGAGCAATTCTGCTATGGAGGGAACAATCTCCACTCCCAATCCTTTAACCTGTTTTATATAATCAGGTATGCGGTCGTAACTCGATTTAATGGTTTTCGATCCGTAGGGATAGGCTGCGACAATTTTAAAATCTTTGAATTCTTCTTTTTTATCTTCTCCATTCAAAAATTTGGTAAAGGCAATAGAGTGAGAGGTATCGAGGCCGATGATGCCAATTTTTATTTGTTGTGCCTGGGCTATCCATAAAAGTCCGGACAAAATAGCTGACAAAATAACTTTTAGTCTCATAATGATTTTGTTTTAATTCAGTAATGACGCACTTTCTTTGTCCAGATACAATACAGCGCCTTTTTTCGTTCGTAAGATCGTAGCCGGGCATTCCTCGCTGATATCGTTATTCAGAGCGTGATACACGGCTTCAGCTTTATTTTTGGCCGGTACCATGCAGAACATATATTTTGCCCTTAACAGTGCCGGAATAGTCACGGTGATCGCATGGGTAGGTACCAAGTCTATTCCGGTGAAAAGGTTTTCATTGACTTGTTGTTGCCTGCAAGCCATATCCAGTTTTACCACTTTCACTAATTCAGGATCTTTGAAATCGGCTACTGGCGGGTCATTGAATGCGATATGGCCGTTCTCTCCGATCCCAAGACAAACAATATCAACAGGGTATTGATCCAATAAGCCGGCATACCTTTCGCACTCGGCAGAAGGATCTTCCGCTCCACCGTTTATCCCGTTTATATAATGGACACTTTTAAAGGGAACTTTATCAAAAATGCGTTCTCTCAGGAAATTACCGAATCCCTGAGGGGCATTCTCTTCCAACCCAATGTACTCATCCATGTGAAAGGCATTGATCTTCTCCCACCGGATTCGTTTATCGGCAATCAGCTCCTTCATAAAATCGCTTTGTGAGGGTGCGGCGGCAAAGATCATATTGATTTCCTCTTTTTCATTGAACAGTTGCCGTATAGTATCCGATACATTAGCTGCCGCTTCCATACCCATCTCCTCCCGGGTATGAAAGATTTTCACTTCCAACATTCCTTTGGTGAATGTGATTACATTCGTGTTAGTTTCCGTATATGACATTTCCTTCCAAGATTGTGTATGAAACATTAATATTATTATCAAAAATAACCAGATCAGCATCTTTACCTTTTTGGACAGATCCTTTCTGCTGATCTATCCGCATGATGCGGGCCGGAGTTAAGGTCATCATTCTTACCGCCTCCACCAAAGGCACATCAGCAATGTTTACCATGGTCCTGACCAAACGGTCGGTGGTGGCAACGCTTCCGGCAAAAGCTGTCCGATCCGGTAGTTTTGCCACGCCATCTTCGATGATTACCCTTTGTCCTTTTTCCAGGCTGCCTAAAATAGATTCCCCGTCGGGCATACCTGCCCCCCGCATTGAATCGGTACAAAGCGCAGTTTTGTCAGGCCCTTTGAATTTATATACGAACCGGAGAAGGGATTTAGGTAAATGCACTCCATCGGCAATGATCTCCACTGTCATGTCATCGATCAGGTATGCAGCTTCCAAAACGCCCGCGTAGCGGAATGCATTCCTGCGGGTAACGGTGGACATAGCCGAATAAAGGTGGGTTACGTGTGTAAACCCTGCGTTGAAGGCTTTCAGTACCTCCTCATAAATGGCATCGCTATGTGCTACGGAGGTGAGGATGCTTTTTGAAGTCAGCACCTTTCCGAAGTCGAGCGCACCGGGCAGCTCCGGCGCCAGGCTCCAGCGTACAATATCGTCCGACGCCGCTAAGATCTTATTGTATTCTTCCGGTTCGGGGTTTTTAAGATATTGGGGATCCTGAGCGCCCCGCTGATTATAGGCAAAATAGGGTCCTTCCAGATGTAGCCCGAGAAATTTAGCTCCTTTTGTGTTCTGTTTTACGGCTTCTTTATATACGTCAAACGTGTTAATCAGCTCGTCGAACGTGCTTGTCAACGTTGTAGGCAACAACGCCGTGGTTCCATACCGGGCATGAGTTTCCGCCGCTCCGAGATATGCCTCAACGGTCCCGTCCATAAAGTCATGCCCGCCACCGCCGTGTGTGTGGATATCAATAAAGCCGGGAGCAACATACTTGTTTGTCGCGTCTATCACAATATCGCTATTGCCGGGAGTGAATTCTTCATTATGAAGAATATCGGTTATTTTCCCATTTCCACATACAACGGTCAGGTTCTCCTCTATCGTATCGGGAAAAATGACCTTGCCGTTTTTTATGATGATTCTATTATCCATAATATCAATCAATTACCACATTAGTTCTTTGTTCTTCTCCAGAATTTGATCCGGTATCCTCTGGCCGCATACCATACAATATAGGCAAAACAGGGGATAAGAATCCAATAGGCCTGTTTCATTGCTTCAAAAGGCGAGAGAGACGAATTAAGCTCCACAAGCGAATGATAAATCATAGGCATAAATGCACTCCCGCAAAGCGCCATCACCAGAAAAGCAGCGCCAAGATTCGTGTGCTTGCCTAATCCGTTGATGGCAAGAGGCCAAATCCCGGCGTAAAGTAATGCATTGGGAAGTCCCATCATTACAAGGTACCAGATAGAAATATCGGACGTAATTCCGAAGAAATTAACCGTTCCTGATGTACTAATTATTAAAATAGAAAGAACTAAATTGAGTGAAGCGCAGATTAAAAGCGCATTACGTTGCTTCAAGTATTTGGGGATCAATATGATTCCGATAAAATATCCCAGAAAAGTCAACAGCATGGTGTATGAAGGGATATTTTTAGCCGGCCCGGCCAGGCTTTCACCCATAGTACCTGCATATTGGATGCTGGTAGCAAGAGCAATCATCTGTGTTCCTATATGGAAAAACATGGCAACCACCCCCAATATCAATGCAGGATATTGAAAAATGGATTTACCGGAGCTTTCATCTTCGGCAGAACATTTGTTCACTACCGAGGGATCTAATTCCGGTAAAGCCGAATAACGAACAATAATTCCAAAAACGAAGAGCGCTACAGCTAAAATCAGATATGGGAACATAACGCCTTTGATCAGATTATCCAAAGCAGCATCTAACGACGTGCCGGTATATAGGCCGGATTCAATCTCCCGCATCAATACCTTGTCGGATTCACGGATAACAACTCCGGCAAAAATAAGATTAGCTATAACACCGGCCAGTTTATTGCCCGTCCCAACTATACTCATCCGTTTGGCAGCGCTCTCGATTGGCCCTACAATGGTTACATAAGGGTTAGCGGCCGATTGTAAAATGGCAAGTCCTACACCCAGCAAAAACAGTCCCAGTAGAAACACCTGATAAACACGCCAATAGGCAGCAGGGACAAAGAGCAGCGCCCCGATTGCCATACACCACAGGCCATACATCATCCCCCTCTTATATCCCATCTTATTCAGCAAGAAAGATGAAGGGATAGCCATCACTAAATAAGCAATGTAAAAAGCAAATGTAACAAACGAGGATTGAAAATTAGTCAGTTGAAGGGTCAGTTGGAAATAAGGGACTAAAATAGTGTTTACCCACGATACCAATCCGAAAATAAAAAACAGCAACACCAGAATAATCATTGATTTGATCGTGGCGTTTTTGTTCTGAACATGTTTAACCCCTGGTTTTGTACTCATCTTTTATTGATTTAATACAAGTAAATAGTTTGTCCCACATTTTTGTAGTACACAAAATTATGTTTTATCAGGTATGGGAAATACGTTAATAACGAAATAGTAATCTCAAAAAACGTTATGGTGGAAAGTTATTGCTGTATTTTTTTTGAAATTCTACAGGAGTGCAGCCTCTATGCTTTTTAAAAATGCGCGATATATTTTTGCAGTCATTGAAACCGGCTTCAAGGGCCATATCGTATAGAGTCCTGTCAGTTGTTAGCAATAAATGAGCAAAATAGTCAATCCTGCAACTCAGGATAAATTGATAGATAGTGGTACCCATCTCTTCTTTGAATTTCAC
>NZ_DIQL01000039.1:32082-32464 GCF_002427225.1 Proteiniphilum sp. UBA5463
TGAAATTGTCTTCGATATAATTGACGACTTGAGAGATATAGCCATTGGATATATCATACTTCTCTGTCGATTTTCGAAGTTCGAACCGCGTTGGCCGGATAATGATGTTGAAGGGCTCTACGATCTCTCCCTTGATCATCCGGTCGATCAATCTTCCAGCTTCGTACCCTCCCTTTTCTACGTCTGTTACAATGGATGATATGGGAGGATCGGAAAGGTGACAAATCAGTTCATCGTTATCCACCCCCAGCAATGAAATTTCTTCAGGAATTTTAATGTTGTTAATTTTACAAATTTGAGATATTCTTAAAGCGAAATCATCGGCGCAGGCAAACAATCCCACCGGTTTGGGCAACGACAAGAGCCATTCATCGAGTTGTAT
>NZ_DIQL01000043.1:0-24472 GCF_002427225.1 Proteiniphilum sp. UBA5463
TTCCCCGGCTTCGGAATTTTCTGATGGGGTTTCTTCCGTTTTCTCTTCCTCCTCCAGATCGATGTCGCTTTCCATAAGAATGTTATACCATGAGATCAATTTTTTTACATCAGAAGCATAGACACTCTCTTTGTTGTAATCCGGAAGGATCTCTTCAAGGAAAGCGAAGAGCTCTTTTGCCGATGATTTGGAGCCAATAGTGACCCTGTTTCCGTTCTCTTTCTCTTTTATCTTTTTTAAAACATCCCGCAGGGGAACGTCGCTATCCATTGTGTACATCGATACATCGCTCAATGCAACCACTTTTTCATGTGCGTAAACAGGAATGCGTTTACTGTCGTTTAGCGATTCTACAATATTCAGATTTTTGCCGGTTGATATGAGTTTAAACAAGCCGGGACGTCCCGTTACAGATAATATTTTTGATAACATGATAAAATTATGTTCAAAGTTTGCGTTTTTTAAAATGCAAAAGTAAGCAGACAAAGCCATATTCGCAACTTTTAAAACAAAATGAATTCTAAAAAATGGTTACAGATTATACATCAACTGTAACAGTTTTCTAAATTTGTACTTAATACTTCAACTTTTGCTTATGACACTATTTCAGATAAATTTTACTGCTGGCAATGTTTTACATCACGTAAATGCCGGGTTTACATAACGGGCATAATTGTTTCATATGATTCAGATGCTTCGAAAATATATAAATATATGATAACAAGTTATATTCACATCAAAATGTATACATGCGGAACTTAAAATATTTATATAATATTGATTACTTAAGTTTTGTATGTATAAATTAAAACATATACAGCTAAGTATGAGACATATGAAATATTTAGCGTGAACCCATTCGATGAAACAGGCGTGATCTGATAAGCTGTTTGAGCAAAGCAAGTTATTTATCAGATAGCCTGCAAATCGGAAAATGGGTCACAAAACATTGTCAGTTTAATATTTAGTTGAATACTTAACATGTGAAACTTGAATTGATTATTTCCTGCCTTTATGAATCAAATATTTTGAAAAAAGTGATATATTCTCAGGAAATTAGCCTAATTTCGTGTCAACAACAATAAAATAACAGTAATGTATAAAAATTTAGCAATGGTTTGTTTGATTGGTGCTTTGTCGGCTTCTTGCACCGGAAATTGTTCCGGTAAACCCGATGCCACAAAAGCACCACGAAGTGAGAAATCTGTGGTGATGGCAAAAGAGGGTGAAATGTTCCTTCTGGCCGGCACCTACACTTCTGCAGAAGGGAGCAAAGGTGTTTATGTTTACCGGTTCGATACCGTTACAGGCGAATCAGGCCAGATTAGCATGGCAGTTGTGTCAAACCCGTCGTACCTTGTTCTCAGCCCTGACGAAAAGTATGTTTATACAGTGGGAGAGAATGATAAGGGAAACAGCGCAGTCCATGCTTTCGCTTTCGATAAAAAAAACGGTAACCTTACAAATATAAATTCGCAGCTTACCAACAGCGCGGGTCCTTGTTATATTACAATTGACAACAGGGGTAAAAATGTGCATACTGCAAACTATGGCGGTGGCAGCATCTCGTCGTTTCAGGTGAAAAGTGATGGAAGCCTCACACCTGCAACATCGGTGATGTTGTTTGAAGGTTCCGGTCCTGATACAAAACGCCAGGAGAGCCCGCATTTGCATTCTGTGAGATATTCTCCCGACGGGCATTTCCTCTTTGCAACCGATCTGGGGACAGATAAACTGTATCGTTTCAGTGTTAGCGATACCCCGTTCGAAGGGCAGCCATCAATATATGAAAGCAGTTTAACAGAGTTTGCTGCCCCTGCCGGAACCGGTCCGCGTCATTTCGACTTTCATCCTGACGGTGGAAGGTATCTTTACTTGCTGGGTGAGTTGTCTGGTGAGATTATAGTGTATGACTACCATTTCGGAGAGCTTCAACAAAAGCAGGTTATTGCCTCCGACACTGTCGGAGCACGTGGCAGTGCTGATATACATGTTTCTCCGGATGGACGTTACCTTTATGCTTCCAACCGCCTTCAGGCAGATGGTGTGTCCATCTTTTCAATTAATAGCGATGACGGGACACTGGAAAAAGTGGGTTATCAGCCTACAGGTAAACATCCCAGGAATTTCGTAATTACACCTAATGGAAAGTTTCTGCTGGTTGCCTGCAGAGATGATAATGTGATTCAGGTATTTCGTATTAATGAAGAAACAGGATTATTGACAGATATAAACAAGGATATTTATATCAGCATGCCTGTATGTTTGAAGTTTGCTACTTCTGCTGAATAGGTTGGAGGTTATGAATAACATTACACGTACCGGTATTGAAGCTCCAAAGTTAGCCTCCCTAATGAGTCTGTCAAAAACCCTTAACCCAGATTCTAATAGACTGGAACATGCTGATAATAAGTATGTGTTATGTGAATTTTGGAGATAATTGACTTATTTAATGGGACTCATAAATGATTTTGGTTATTTATTTAGTTTTATTTGTAATGTTGAGTCTGCTCCGGAAACCCCAAAACCCGATTTCAGAAGGTCGCAACTCGCAGAAAATCAATGGCGCTCTTTGCGGAATTTTCAGCAAAAAAAGACTTATCGGAGGGGACTCAATGTTTTTGATATGATCAACATAAATATTCCGGCAATCATTAGCCATAAAAGCTGACGCCCCCTTCTTATAAGAGTGACTACAAGCCATATTTCGTTACTTACAATTCCTATGACATCCAACATTACTTTGTTGCCATACTCTTCTACGCCTATCTGCCCGGGAACAATAGCTCCTGCAGCTTTAAACAACATCACCCCCATCTCTACTGCCGAGGCTTGAATGATGGATATCTCCATACCCATCATGTTTAGAATAATGTAAAATTCAGCTGCACCAAATAACCAGTAAATAATGCACATGAGAAATGCCAAAAAGAACTTCATCTTGTTTTCGTGGAAAAAAATAGAAGAGGCCTCGTTCATTTCATAAGCGGAAGTAATTAGGTTATCTGAAAAAACTGGCCAGCCGGTTTTTTTCTTCAGGTTCTCCATCGTTTTACCAATGAAAAGTTTCGGATGTACTAGAAAGCGCATTACCTGATGTGCCATTAAAAGTGGCAGTGCTGACACAATAATAACCATAAGCACATTCCTGCTGTTTAATATATGTCCAAGGGTAAGATACATCATGGTGACTACACCCAGAAAGAGTCCCGAGAAAATAATCAGAACCCTCTGCAGCAGGATGGAACTAATTCCATGCTTGGCAGAGACTCCTTTCTTGGCAAGTATGATAGCTTTCAGGCTCTCACCTGCAACTATGCTGGTTGGATTAAAAAAAGATAGCATCTCTCCAACATGCCTGTACATGAACAACTCTATAAAAGGCACTTTTTTGCCCTCATTACCCATACACAACCTCCATGACAGAGTAGAGGAGATATAGGCGCAGAGAGACGCCGTAATAACTCCGGCAAACATCCCTGGCATTTCACTTAAATAGTTTTTGAGTGATTTGAAATCAATTGAACATACAAATCTCGCTATCAAAAGTGAAACTGTTACAAGCAATACCGCTATTAAATATGGCTTATATTTTTTTACAAAATCAATCATCTCATAAACTTTTCAAGGATATCTGTTAGAAAAACCGCTGACTTTCATTGTAGCTTTTTCAGCTTCGTTTTAGGATATCCTATCAAAAAGAGAGGATTCAAAAAAATCTGACTTTTCCATTTATATTTTCCATTATTAAAGTACCAATAAAATGTTGATAGCCACCTTTTATAATATGTTATTTACCAATGGAGTTGTTCTTCTGAATTGCTAAGGTACAATATTATAATAAACCAGCAAAAAGTACTTTAAAGAATTGATATGCTTAAATTAAAATGACCAGATAAATATCATTTTATAACAATGTTAAATAAAACATTATATCGTTTTTCTATTTACAGTAATATTTATCAACTTCCCTCTAAAAGTCTATTTAATTGCAATCGGGTCATAACAGATGTTGATATTGAATACATTATAAATAATCATTTTAGATGTTTGTTTTTTTATTAGCAGACTCATTTTATATAGATTCTAATTTCATTTCAGAATGCTTTTTTAACGTTTCAAGTCTCTAATTATTCGTTTGGATGTCTTTTCTGAACCAGGAGTTATTTCTCATACTATTTTTGTATCGTCAACCTTTATTAGAAAGATTGAGAAGACATCTAAAAATTAAATAATTAAGAAATGAAGAAAAAAACAATTTTATTAAGCTTAATTGCCCTTATAACCATAGGGACAACAAGTGTAAAAGCTCAAACACCTATATATTGGGGTGTGAAGGGTGAAATGAATATGTCGAATTTTTTGCTAAGCGATTTTAAAACGCTTAAGAGTAGAATGAAGGTAGGTCCAAATTTAGGTGGGTTTATGAGAGTAGAATTGAATGAAAATTTTGCAATTCAGCCTGAACTTTCTTTTTTCTATAGAAATTCAAAAATGAAAATGAAAGTTGACTCAGATAAAAAAGATACATTCCAGCAGTGGGGAATGCAGCTTCCTATATACGCTTTGGGACAGTATAAAGCATATAACGGTTTATTCTACGGAGGTATTGGGCCGTTTGTGGGATTGGGCTTTGATGCAACTCTCGATGACCTTGACATAGACTTATACAAAAAATCTGCGGATAAAACTCCTATGAAACGCTGGGACTTTGGTCTCGGACTCCTACTGGGATATGAGTTTGACAATGGTATACAAGTGAACGCAGGATATCAGATCGGACTGGTTAATCAGGTGGACGATTTATCTGGATTGAAAGATGTAATCAGCGGTACAGACGATGCCAAAATGAAAACTCAAACTGTGAACCTGGGGATAGGATTTCGTTTTTGATAATATAAGGATATTTAACTAAAAGAGATTGTCTCATAATCCAGCAATGATTGCCGGAAATAAAACCTGTTTAATTATAGGCTTGAAGAAAACTGAGTGACGACGTAGAGGTGAGCCGTAGTTTGATTCAGGTGAATAAATGAGACAATCTCCTCGAACAAACACCTTCTTTTTTTTGATCCCGATGAACATCCGCATGACAGATGTTTATCGGGTCTTTTTCTCTCTTTTTCTGTATATTTGCAAGTCTGTTATAAAAGTAACAGCAATTGAAAAAATGAAACTACGAAAAGAACGATTTTTTATACTCAATTACGATAAAAAAACGGCACTAACCGCTTCTATCGTAATAAGTTTTATACTGGCGTTTGTCATGTTGTCGTCATCGATGTATTACGCCATATCTTTAGATAAAAACAGCAGAGTGGGGTTGATTGATATTATCACTCCGGAGTCTGTTGTAACTCTTTTATTCAATACTCTGTTTTTCTATTTTCTTTTTCGTGTGCAATTTTGGGCGGTAACGCATTTCCTTGACAGGCCGTATAAAATGTGGCTGATCTTATTAGGACTTTTTGTGGTTATTATATTCTTGAGTCCACTTTTTTCACAGATGCAGTGGTGGTGGTTTCGCGATGAGGTATCACCCAGAGCCTATTCAACGCTTCACTATGTTAAAGACCTGATTATACTTATCATATCTTTCCTATTCACGTTATTGATTTATTTTATCAATCAGAACCAAATGAGGGTGACAGAAAATCAGCATCTTGTTTTCGAAAATCTGCAAAACAGGTACAATGCACTAAAGAACCAGACCGATCCGCACTTTCTTTTCAATTCGCTTAATACGTTGAACGGGCTCATCGGATATGATGATCAACGTGCCAGTGATTATTTAGAACAACTCTCCAATGTTTTCCGTTATACAATGCAGAACAAGGAGGTGTCAAAATTGTCCGATGAGTTGGAGTTTGCAGAGGCATATATATATATGATGAAGATACGATATAACGATGGTTTGGATGTTCAGATAAGTATTGAAGATGATAAAAAGGGGTATTATATTATACCGTCAGGACTTCAAATACTTATTGAGAACGCCATTAAGCATAATGTTATTAGTCGGAAAAACCCTCTCCGTATTGTTATTGAAAGCCTGGATGACAATAAAGTACGAGTGAAAAATAATCTTCAGATAAAAACGGGGGATAGATCGAGTAACGGTTTAGGGTTGACCAATCTTAACGAGCAATACCGTTTGATGTTCGGGAAAGAGATTATTGTATATTATTCAGATGAAACGTTCTCCGTTGAGATTCCTCTTATAAAAGATATAAATATTTATAGACGAAAATTAAACCACATTTAATGAAAGTAGTAATAGTAGAAGATGAGTTTGTTGCTGCTCGAAACCTGGAGCGGATGATTCATACTGTGGATGGAAATATGGAAATATTGACTGTGCTGCAAAGTGTTGAGGAGTGCATTGAGTGGTTCTCGATTAACTCTTCTCCCGATGTTGTTTTTATGGATATTCATCTGGCCGATGGTGATGTTTTTTCGGTTTTTGATAAGATTGAGGTCCACAGCCCGATTATATTTACTACCGCGTACGATGAATACGCATTAAAAGCATTTGAGGTCAACAGCATCGACTATTTGCTGAAGCCAATAAACAGGCAGAATCTCGAGAAGGCACTGAACAAGCTCAAGTCATTTACATTCAAACAAAACAACACGGAGCTTGTCTCACAAATTGTGAGCTCAATACATGAAGCCAAAAGCTTATATAAGAGGCACTTCCTTATTCCTTATAAAGATAAGCTAATCCCGCTGTCGGTCGATGAAATTGCATATATATATACCGAATATAAAATAACATCAATTGTTTGTTTCAATCGAAGAACTTATACTCTTGACAGCTCGTTAGATGAATTAATGAGTCACTTGAATCCTGCTCATTTCTTTCGTGCCAACAGGCAATACATTGTATCTCATTGCGCCATAGTCGATATGTCGGTTTGGTTCGGAGGCAAGCTTGCGGTAAATCTTTCGGTGCAAACGCCTGAACGAATAATTGTAAGCCGTGCACGAAACAAGGAATTTAGAAACTGGTATATGGATAATGCCACATGATTTCTTTTCTCATCCCGTTTTCCTCCTGTTCATACATAACATAAATCCTTCAGGTAGTCCTTTTTCCCTTTATTATTGTAAAGAAACATCATTGTCAGTTAAATTCATCTATCTTCACAACTGGCGGTACTTAAGTTCCAAATGAGCAACTCTTCGTTCATAAGGAAGAGTGATGACTTGTAGATCTGAAAATTTAGGTAAGGCAAATATATGTTTTTCGATTTCAAATCACTTTTTTGTGATACTTTATTGCTCTAAATCCAGAGGATCAGAAAGAGGGATAGGATCTTACTCAGGGTAAAGCAGTGTTAATGGCTGCTATTTAGAAAGAGGTAATTTTTCAACAAAAATGACGCTTCAGGATGCATTTATGCCGCTTGGGTACTGAATTTGCACCTCTCAGCATTTTTTTAGGATCATTTCGAGCTGTTATGTTATAATTTTGCAGCCGTAAATGTAGAAAGAAAACAACAGCTAAAACAGATGAAAATAACAATTATGAACCCATACAAACAGCAATTTACCTGTTTGCTGATACTGATAACACTCTTTGTCCCCTCTCTCTCTGCACAGCAAAAACTCACACTCGATGAGTGTCGTACGATGGCGCTTAAACAGAACAGAGAGGTACGTATTGCACAAAACGAGTCGAAGGCAGCCGAATCTGCCAGGAAATCAGCGCAAACACATTACCTTCCAAAGATTAACTTCGGTGGTGCATGGTTGCATTCCGGTAAGTCTATTCAACTGCTTGAGAACGATCTGTTTCTACCGGTAGTTCCTTTTAACACCATAGATCCCGCGACCGGGAAGTTTAAACCTGAAGCATTAAAAGATCCTGAGACTGCTATGAATGCACTTGTCATCAATCCTCAAACGGGAGCACCCATGGTTGATCAGGCGGGGAATCCAATATTCAAGAATTATGCATTGCTACCTTCCGATAAACTTGTTTTTGATAATAAAAACAGTTATTTCGCCCGCTTCAACGTTAATCAGCCGCTTTTTACAGGCTTTAAAATTACTGAAGCGAATCATATTGCCAAGCGAGCCGAAAACATTGCAAAAGAGAAAGAGGTGCTGACAAGGGCTGAGATTCTCGCCAGGACCGATGAAGCCTTCTGGCGTGTGGTGTCGGTTCAGGAGAAGCTGAAGCTTGCAAACGCTTATGAAGCATTGCTCGACAGGCTTGTCACAGATCTCCAAAATATGTATGCCGAGGGTATAATTACAAGAAACGATGTATTGAAAGCCCAGGTAAAACAAAACGAGGCAAAGCTGAAAACATTGCAGGCCGAAAATGGCGTTGCACTCTCAAAAATGGCGCTGGCACAGATTATTGGGATAGATGATGACGCTATAGAAATTAACTCAGATAATATTGAAGAGCCGCCTGTTGAAATGCCGTTATCATTCATGCAGGAGATCTCTCCTGATAACAGGGCTGAAATATCAATGCTAAAGGAGAAGACAGCCATTATGGAATCGAAAAAAAATATTGAACGTTCAAAATTTATGCCTGATGTTATGCTCACCGGTGGTTATGGCTGGATGAATCCCAATCCCTACAAAGGGTTGAAAAGTGAGTTCGGTGGAAATTGGAATGTTGGGGTCGTGGTGTCGATACCAGTTTTTACATGGGGTGAACGCCGTCACGATCTGCATGCTGCTAAACTGAAAATGGAGAATGCGCAGTTTGAACTTAACGAAGCCCGTGAAAAGATAGACCTGCAAATCCGGCAGAATCGTTATCGCTACAGCGAGGCATTGAAAAAAGCTGAGATGACAGGGCTCTCAAGAGAGCAGGCTGAAGAAAATATGCGTATTACAAAAGAAAACCTGATGGAAGGACGAAGCCGTCTGACTGAACTGCTTGAAGCTCAGTTGCAGTGGGAGAATGCCTCCTCGGAACATATCGATGCACTTGTTGAGATAAGAACAACTCTCCTGGAATTGGATAAATCAACAGGTGAGATCTACAATTATCAATATTAATACTTTTTTGTTCCATTTTAAACTTCAGAGTTGTAATAACACGGATCTGTATCAGAGGGCTCCTGCAAAGGTGTATGAAAAATGTCTGCTTAATTCCTTATACATGTGATAATAAAAATTCATAAATGGATTTAAGGCAGGAGCCGGGAAGATGGAACTCCGTATTTATATGATAACAACCCTTTAAACAAATAATATACATTACAATGATGCAACTGACAAATAAAATTGCTTATACAACCTGTCTGCTCGCCCTTTTAGCTAGCGGATGCGGAAAAAAAACGACAGAGAACAGCGATA
This sequence comes from Proteiniphilum sp. UBA5463, assembly GCF_002427225.1. NCBI lineage: Bacteria > Pseudomonadati > Bacteroidota > Bacteroidia > Bacteroidales > Dysgonomonadaceae > Proteiniphilum > Proteiniphilum sp. UBA5463. Next base: position 9,328 of record NZ_DIQL01000043.1, read on the forward strand.
AAGCTGCAACTTCGGCAACTGCAACTAAAGTAACCGTTTATGTTGCCAAAGAGATGGATTATGTACCTGTGCTGAATTTTACAGGAACGGCAGAAGCAAACAGGGAGGCTAACTTGGGAGCTTCAATCCCGGGACGGGTAGAGAAGATTCACTTCACCAAGGGCAGTTATGTCCCTGAAGGGGCTGTGATAGCCGAGATGTCAGACGAAATGCTTATTCAGGCTCAAATTGAGCTTGAAGCGATCCGTAAGGATTTTGAACGAATAAGCCGTCTGAGAGAAAAAGAGAGTATAAGTGTCATGGACTATGACCATATAAAGGCAAAGTTTGACGCATCTCAAACAAAAGTAAACATGCTGAAAAAGAATACATCTATTACTGCACCGTTCGGAGGTGTATTAACCGATATAACTGTTGATGAGGGGGAGAATTATTCTTTTGTGCCTTCTATAAGCTCCGATCTAAAGGTACAGAGCGGTATAGCTACCATACGCCAGCTCAATCCTCTGAAAATTTCTATAGAGGTGAACGAAAAAGAGATCGTTTTAATCAGCAGGGGGCAGCATGCGGATGTGTTGTTTGATGCATATCCCGGTGAACTTGTTTCGGGGAAGGTGAACTACATTTCACCAGTTTTGTCGCCGACAACCCGCACTGCAACAGTTGAGGTAACTATTCCAAACAGAGAGATGAAACTGAAACCCGGAATGTTTTGCAGGGTTTCAGTCTCCATGCCGCAGTCAAAAGGTGTATTTGTACCCGTAAATGCACTATACAGACAGCAGGGAACCGGCGAAGACTACCTCTTTATCGTTACAGATGAAAATAAAGTAACCCGCCGCAGAGTAACCCGAGGAGAGTCTAAAGAGAATTTTATACGTATTCCCGAAATCAAGGTTAACGAATCTGTCGTTATTGATGGGAAAAATAAATTGAACGAAGGTTCACCCATTGAAATAGTTAATAGCTAACAGTGAGTTTATACTTCTTTTGATAATCTAATAAACAACATACAAATGAAATTACCTGAAATAGGTGTAAAAAGACCTGTGGCAACCGCTATGATATTCATAGCTATACTTCTGCTTGGAGTAGTATCGCTCAAGATGTTGCCGCTTGACCTCATGCCTGAAATGGAGTTCCCCTCCATAACGGTGATTACCGTATATCCCGGTGCCTCGGCAAACGAGGTGGAAGAGCAGGTCTCAAAGCCGTTGGAAACCGTGCTATCTGCCGCAGAGTATCTGACGGAAATTAAATCTACATCGAAAGAGAATGTATCATTCATTCAACTAAGTTATGAGTGGGGAGGCGATGTTACCTCCGCGGCAAATAATGCACGTGACCTTATAGAGTTGGCAAAGAGCCGTCTTCCTGTAGCAGCACAGCAACCAATTATCTACAAGATTAACTCCTCAATGATGCCAGTGCTTGTGTATGCTATTAATGCCGATGCTCACTACAGTGGCATTGAACATATTGTAGAGGAGGACATAGCAACTGTATTGCGCAAGGTAGATGGAGTGGGTACAGTACTTTATCTGGGCCAGCCGGAACGTGAAATTAAGGTATCTATCAACCCGCAGCAGATGAAGGCATACGGGCTGTCAACATCACAGATATCATCAATGCTCAAGGCCAACAATATTAATGTCCCTGCCGGAAACATCAATTTGGGAGTTTACGATTTCTCTGTTCGTGTGCCGGGGAAGTTCGAAACGGTTGATGAAATAGGCAATACGGTATTAAAAGCGTTCAACGGTAAGGTTGTCAGGCTTAAAGATGTTGCCGTGGTTGAAGATTCATTCAAGGAAAAAGAGTCGTTTGCCCGTAATCACGTTGGTGAGGGAGTGGCATTGATGGTACAGAAACAGTCCGGCGCAAACACCGTTGATGTGGTTCATGCGGTCCGTGATAAGATGAGAGAGCTTCAAAAACAGCTACCCGACGATTTTCAGGTGCATGAGGTATTAAGCTCTGAAGAGATCGTAACCGGTTCTGTTAACAACCTAACCTCTTCTATTTGGTACGCCCTTATCTTTGTAACGCTGGTTGTTCTTATGTTTCTGCGCGAGTGGAAATCGAGTTTTATTGTTTTCATAACCATGCCGGTGTCACTGATTTCCGCTTTTATAGCGATGTATATTATGGATTACACCATCAATATATTTTCTCTGATGTCGCTTGTTATCGCCATAGGAATGGTGGTGGATAATGCCATTGTGGTACTCGAAAATATTACTCAGCATATTGAAAAGGGAGCCGATCCAAAACAGGCTGCCATCTTTGGAACATCGGAGATGGGCATGGCTATTGCAGCTTCAACGGCAACTACCCTGGTGGTGTTTCTTCCTCTTCTTTTTATGGAGGGCATTGTCGGGATAATGTTTAAACAGCTAGCCATTCTTACGGTTGTTTGTATGACTATGTCGCTGTTTACGGCACTCACACTAACTCCGATGCTTTCGTCGCAGCTGCTGAAAAGAGCTCCTCGCGGTAATGAGGCAAAACGTCGTTCAAAATTGTATATTGCCAGTGAGAAGATTTTCAGCAATATTGAAGAATGGTACAAAAAAGTACTTGGATGGGCTGTTTTTCATAAAGGGCTTACGCTGGGTATAGCACTATTTGTTTTTGTTGTAACAATGTGGTTAGGTAAGCGAATAGGTACCGACTATATTCCCGATTTTGATGCGGGAACGGTATCGGTGGTCTTCAAGACCGAAGTGGGTACAGCTGCAGAACAAACAGACAGTGTAGGGCAGCAGATATTGAAAATCCTGCTCGATGAGATTCCTGAAATGGCTGATGGAGCCATCGCCGCCATCTCGGGGCAGACACGTGATGGTGTGCTCACGACCGTTGGCTTTAAAGAGGGTAAAAACGTGGGTACGGTACTGTGTCACCTTGTACCTGTTGATAAAAGGAGTCGCTCTGCCGGCGAAATAGCCGATGCTATTCGTGATCGTGTGGAAGCTATACCGCAAATAGATGAGGTGAGTGTTCAGGGTGGTAGTGCATTGGCTACTGCCGTAACTGGAAATAAAAAACCTATTGAAATTATTGTTTCCGGCAACGACCTGGAGCAAATAAAGGCTGTGGCACTTGATTTTGAGGAAAAAATGAAAGCCGAGAATTCGTTTACAGATGTTACAACCACTGTAGATCCGGGTAAACTGGAAGTTCAGGTACGTGTAGACAAGGAAAAGGCATCGCAGATGGCACTGAATGTTGCCATGGTCGGATTACAGGTGCGTCAGAACTTGTTTGGTACAGAATCGGGCGACTTTACAGAAGAGGGAAACGATTACGAAGTAGTTATACAATATGCGCCGGAGTTTCGGAATGAAGTATCTAAGCTCAATGAAATGCAGATTACCAACCTGCTGGGTCAGCAGATTCCCCTTTCGTCAGTAGCCGACATAGTGGAAGAGAGCGGCCCTATTGAGATACAGCGTCTTTCACAGGAGAGATATGTGAAAGCTGTCGCTAATTTGAACGAAATATCTCTGGGTGAAGCCACTCAGCTGGCTGAAAAACTGATCGCTGAAACCACTGTACCTGAGGGTGTAACTGTTGAGATAGGTGGGCAGGTAGATGACCAGTCATCATCATTTCAATCACTCTATCTGATTTTCTTTTTAGGTATCGCTCTTGTATATATGGTGATGGCGGCCCAGTTTGAATCGTTTAAAGACCCCTTCATAATCCTTTTTGCAATTCCATTTACCCTTGTGGGAGTTATCCTGGCATTCTTTATCACTAATATCACGTTGAGTGTTGTAACCTTTATCGGGCTTATTATGCTTGTAGGGATTGTGGTGAATAATGGAATTGTGTTGGTTGACTATACCAACATGTTGCGTAAGAGGGACTATTCACTCCGTGACGCAGTGATGGAGGCGGGCCGTTCGCGTCTTCGCCCCGTGCTGATGACCTCGCTTACTACCATTCTTGGCATGTTGCCAATGGCACTCAGTACAGGAATGGGAAAAGAGATGTATGCCCCGCTTGGGATCACGATTATTGGCGGACTGTTTATTTCTGTATTAACTACCCTGATTATGGTACCAACAATGTATGCCACTATCTATCACCGTACACTGATTAGTGATCGTACTCTTGTCCGGTTGAGGAAGAAACTGAATAAATCTGAAGGGAACAGTAAAAATTAATAAGGTCAATTGTAATTTATAATCTTTTTTTAGCGGAAGTCGGCAACAAGTCGTCTCCCGCTATCAATACCAATCATAGTTTTGAATATGAAGTTTATCTATATCACATGTAATGTAAGTATGCTGGAGACCCTGACACTTTTACTTGATGAAAAGGAGTTTGCCGATTATCAGGTAATTGAGCAGGTAACAGCAAAGAGTCGCTGGGGTGAACCACGGCAAAATACTCCTGTATGGCCCGGCTATAACTCTGCTATTGTTGTGCAGGAGGCTGATCCGGCGAAAGCGGAAGAGTTGATAAATGAAATTAATAAGATGAATGCTGCAGCGTTCAACAATGGTGAACTGGTAGCCGCCTATATGTGGGGCATAGAAGAATATGTCGAGGTAAAATCGGTTGAATGATCGGTCGGAGGCAAAAATGTAAAACATATCAGGTGAGGGAATATGCTCAAAAAAAAGTGCAGTTTCCTCACCTGCGTTTTAAAGGTGCAATTGTTTATAATTCTCCCAACAGCTCAATTTTATTGATATTGAATGGTGTGGCTTGATAAACAAAGTAATTCAGCCAGTTAATATATAAAAGATTTGCATGAGAACGCCACTGAACCATAGGTGGTTTTTTCGGGTCATTGTCTCTATAATAATTTACAGGTATTGTTACGTTGTTCATCCCTTTTTTCATATCGCGGGTATATTCATTGTGCAGGGTAAGGGGTGAATATTCGGAATGGCCGGTTACATAAAACTCCCTTCCTCCACGGGAACAGATAATATAAACACCTGCCTCTTCAGATTCAGATAGGATAGTCAGCTCCGGATGAAGACTGATTTCGTCGGCATTGATAGTTGTATGGCGGCTGTGAGGCGCATAGAATTCATCGTCGAATCCGCGGAACAGAGGAAAAGAGGGATCGTTGATCGTGTGGCTGAAAACTCCAAACAGCTTTTTCTCAAGAGGGAATTTGTTGATTCCGAAGAAGTGATATAAAGCAGCCTGGGCACCCCAGCATATGTAAAAGGTTGAGGTGACATGTTTACGGGCCCAGTCCAGTATATTCGTAAGTTCATTCCAGTATTTAACCTCCTCAAAAGGCATCATTTCTACCGGAGCACCGGTGATAATCATCCCGTCGTAGTATGCGCTCTTTATTTTTGAGAACTTGGTATAAAAAGACATCAGATGTTCAATGGGTGTATTCTTGGGGGTATGTGTTGATAACCCCAGAAACTCAATTTCAATTTGAAGAGGAGAGTTTGATAGCAGCCGTATAAGATCGGTTTCTGTGGTGATCTTTAACGGCATAAGGTTTAAAATTAGTATTTTAAGCGGACGTATGTCTTGTGTGGAAGCACGAAGGTCATCCATCACGAAAATGTGTTCCTTTTTTAATATCTCTATTGCAGGTAATTTATCGGGTAAATTCAGAGGCATAATTCAATTTTTAATAATGCAAAGAACGGTTACTTCATTGCTACTTGCTTCAGGCCTTTTTTTAATATGATAAGTTCTCCCCAATAACCTTGAATGTCAGGAGTAAAAATATATAATGTTTTGATTATCAATATGTATATTGGCCTGCTTCCAATTAAAGAGATTTCTCTTAGGAGACTCGTTGAGAAAAAGTAAAGATCTACAATAACACGATTTCTTCTTTTTTAATTTTTAATTCGCAGTAGTGGCACTGAAGCTCCACTTTTTCCTTATCGATTACGTGAAACCTAGTTTTCATCGGTTCGTTGTTTGTGATGCATTTCGGGTTGTTACATACAACAATTTCTACGATTTCATCAGGAAGGGTAACTTTTTTTTTCTCTACTACCTCGAAGTTTCTTATTATGTTTAAATTTACATTCGGTGCTATCAGAGCTATACGATTTATTTCGTCTTCCCTAAAGAACTTATCGGAGACTTTTATAATCCCTTTTTTGCCCATCTTGTTGCTTCTTAGGTTGTTCCCGATGGTTATCCTGTTTTTCAGTTTTTCCAGCTTGAGCAGAGAAACTACCTTGAATACGGCTTCGGTGGGTATATGATCGATGGCGGTTCCGTTCTCGAGTGCCGCAACTTGCAATTCTTTTCTCATAATCTATTTGGGTTTATTATTTAACTTCGATTCCCATCAAATCGCAAATGATCGCCTGACGTATATACATCCCGTTTTTAGCCTGTTGAAAATAGTAGGCTTTAGGGTTGTCGTCCACATCCTGGCTTATCTCCTTTACACGGGGAAGCGGATGCATCACCCGCAGGTTCTCTTTGGAATCATTAAGCATTTTGTTATGCAGTATATAGACGTTTTTTACCTTTTCGTACTCCATAAGGTCGGTAAAACGTTCTTTCTGTACCCGTGTCATATATAGTATATCGGCACTGTTGATCGATTCGGAAGAGAAGTCTGTATATTCTCTGTATTCAATATTTTTATTATCGCAAAATGCTTTGTACTTTTCCGGTATATGCAGCTCCTCAGGTGCCACGAAGTTGAATTTAGGATTAAAGTATGATAATCCCTGAATGAGTGAGTGTACCGCTCGCCCGTACTTGAGGTCTCCCACGATAGTAATTGTTAGATTCTCAAGAGATCCTTGTGTTTCGTAAATCGTGAAAAGGTCAAGCATCGTTTGTGTGGGATGCTGATTGGATCCGTCACCTGCATTGATAATTGGTACAGGTGATATCTCAGATGCATAACGCGCCGACCCCTCAAGGTGGTGGCGCATGATAATGATGTCGGCATAGTTACCCACCATTATAATGGTGTCTTTCAGCGATTCACCTTTGGTTGAACTGCTGGTAGCCGAATCAGAAAAACCAATTATTCGTCCACCCAGCCTGTTGACAGCTGTTTCAAAACTGAGACGTGTACGTGTGGAAGGTTCAAAGAATAATGTGGCACATACCCTTCCCTTTAGCAGGCTACGATTTGGATTTTGTTTGAACCGGGATGCACTCTCAAGAATACGAAAAATATCATCCTGGTCATAATCGCCAATATTTACAAAACTTTTTGGGCTCATCTTGCTTATTTTACATGATAGGTGTAATTTACCGGCAAAAGCAGGTAAACACAGGGTTGTAATTTGTTTAACAGACCTCCAGATCTACATCGAACAGCTCATGCCAGGGTAATCCCTGTTTTTTGAGTTGTTCCATGAAAGGATCCGGATTGAACTCTTCTACATTGAATACTCCCGGTTTCTTCCATATACCCTGTAGAAACATCATGGCACCGATGGTTGCTGGAACGCCTGTGGTGTAACTGACTCCCTGAGCCCCGGTCTCTTTGTAAGCCTCTTCGTGGCTGCAATTGTTATAGACGTAATAGGTGCGCTCTTTGCTGTCTTTTAGTCCGCGAATACGGCATCCGATAGAGGTCTGGCCCGTATAATTTTCTCCCAGCTCACCGGGATCGGGGAGCACTGCTTTCAGGAACTGAATTGGAACAATCTTCTGCCCGTTGTATTCCACTTCATCAATTCGTGCCATACCGATATTCTGTATAACACGCAGGTGAGTTAGGTACTCCTGCCCGAATGTCATCCAGAAACGGGCTCGCTTGAGGGTAGGAAAGTTTTTTACAAGCGACTCCAGCTCTTCGTGATAGATCAAGTATGATTCTTTTGGCCCGATATCCGGGTAGGTGAGAGTCCTGTTGATCTCATGCGGTTCTGTTTCCACCCACTGGCCGTTATCCCAGTATTTCCCTTTCTGTGTAACCTCCCGAATGTTGATTTCGGGGTTGAAGTTGGTGGCAAACGCTTTGCCGTGATCGCCTGCGTTACAGTCCACGATATCCAGATAATTAATCTCATCGAAATGATGCTTGGCCGCATAAGCAGTGAATATGCTTGTTACACCCGGGTCGAACCCGCAACCAAGGATAGCTGTAAGTCCCGCTTTCTCGAATTTATCTTTATAAGCCCACTGCCATTTGTATTCGAACTTAGCCACATCCTTAGGTTCATAGTTGGCTGTATCAAGATAATTCACGCCACACTCAAGGCAAGCATCCATAATGGTAAGATCCTGATAAGGAAGTGCTACATTAATTACTATCTCTGGTTTAAACTCATTAAATAATGCAACCAGTTCTGACACTTTGTCTGCATCAACTTTTGCAGTTGTTATGGTAACGCCTGTTCTGCGTCTCACATCTTCGGCAATAGCATCACATTTGCTTTTGGTGCGGCTCGCCAGCATAATTTCAGTAAACACATCGTTATTTTGTGCCACCTTGTTGGCAACCACCGTTCCCACACCTCCGGCGCCAATAATAAGTACTTTTCCCATATTTTCGTTTATAATATTATTTGTCAAATCCAGCTCTGTTTACCATAGAGCTTTACACCGGCACATCGTTAACCTGACAGTACTCTTTACGGACTGTTATTTGCAGAGTGGCAGTATAGCCCTCACCCCTTTCCGTATCGTACAGATACCGTTCTCGTAGGCTGTTATTTGCAGAGTGACAGTATAACACCCTTGCCCTATAACTGTTATTATAACGGTTGGCTTGACGCCCGATTTACCGCAAATATACAATGAATCTGTGAAACAGAGTTGCTTTGTGTTTAAAATTTGCAATTTTGAGTAAGTCTTCAAAAAATCGTATCTTTGTATGTAGAGTATAAAATAGATAGAGTACGGTATAATTGTTTCCGATATATTCGGCTATATTGTGTGCAGCAGGTTAATATTTTTGTATTCTGTTTTGCGAGCATGTGTATAATTATGCATTTATGTCTCGTATGGAGAAACCGATCAAGAAGCAGAGTTGTAATTTGCTGCCTTTTCTGATGCATCAGCTTATTTTTTCTTATAGCGTTTAAAAATTGGATTTTATATCGATTAAATTTTTTACCTTTGTCTGTTGAAGTATATTATGTGGAAAATCCGAACAAAAAAAGGGTTATCGGTGAAAATGATGGGTACGCACTATAGGATATTACTTTCAATTTGTTGAAATGGTTTCATACTTTTTTGTGATGTAATATATCTTGCAATAATGCTTAACTATCTTAATAATAAAAAATAGTACAAATGAGTAAGCTTTACAGCGTTTTTACAGGGACAGGGAGCTATGTGCCTACAAAGCAGATCACAAACGATTATTTTCATACTTATGAGTTTTTTGACTCACAAGGTGAGAAGCTGCCTACACCAAATGAAGAGATCACAAGAAAATTTGAAGAGATTACTACTATTGCCGAGAGAAGGTACGCCGAAGATGATCAGGTAACAACCGATCTGGCGCTTATAGCAGCGCAAAGGGCACTTGAAGCTTCGGGAGTTGACAAGGAAGAACTCGATTATATAATTTTCGCTCACAATTTCGGGGAGACACTTAAAAATAATGTGCGGATAGATATATTGCCAACGATGGCGTCACGTTTGAAAAACAAGCTGGGTATCGAAAATCCTTTTTCTGTGGCATACGACACTCTGTATGGCTGTCCCGGATGGATACAGGCAGTAATTCAGGCCGACTACTATATACGCTCAGGGGATGCAAAAAAGATTTTGGTGGTAGGCGCTGATGTATTATCACGGATAGCTGATCCGCACGACCGTGACAGTATGATATATGCTGATGGCGCGGGAGCAGCAATTATGGAGGCACGGGAGAGTAGCTCACCCATAGGAATTATTGGACACAACTCACGCAGTGATGCCCTCAATTATGTGAATATGCTCCATATGGGATACTCATATAATCCAAAGCTGGCAGAGAAGAAAGATTATTACCTTAAGATGAACGGCCGCCGTTTATATCAGTACGCTCTTGAGAATGTACCGAAAACGGTTAAAGCCGGCCTGGATAAGCTTAAACTACACATATCTGAAATAAGTAAGGTGCTTCTTCATCAGGCAAACGGGAAAATGGATGATGCTATCCTGCAACGCCTGTTTAAGCTATACAATATAAAAGATGTGCCCAAAACCATTATGCCGATGACCATCTCATGGTTAGGCAACTCTTCGGTAGCAACCGTACCTACACTGTTAGATATAATTACCCGCAAGAAGATGAACGGTCATGAATTGAAAAGCGGCGATAATATTGTACTTGCCTCGGTAGGAGCGGGAATGAACATCAACAGCATTGTTTACAGAATTCCCTGAGATGATTGCCTAAAGCAGATGGTATAGTTATAAACAGTAATAAATATTCACCCCTTGCATACCTATGCATGGGGTTTTTATTTTCCTGACAGGTGATACCTGTAAACATTTGTTTCACGCTGTTCGAAACCCAACTTTTGATACAACCTGTTGGCTGATTCTCGACCGATAGCCGATGTAAGATCCACTTTCTTCGCCCCTTTGTCGCGGGCAACCTGCAGTGCGTGCCATATCAGGGCAGTAGCAACCCCTTTCCCGCGAGAGTTTTCATTCACTATAACATCTTCAATCCAAACCTTCAATCCCGATGGGATACGGTAAAAAACGAGTGTAAGGGTGCCGATCACTTCATCTTCCCCGGTAGCAACAAAAAGATAGGTATCTTCCTTACTAATCACCATTTCCAGTTCTTCACAAGAGGGGTATTCCTCCTTGCCGGTCAGCTGAGGCATTAGTTTTTTGAAAGCAGTGGCAATGCTTTCATCTACATGTGTTAATCTTTTGATATTCATATATATTATTTAACTTAAATGATATCCCTGACTGTTCAACTCCGATGCACGGAAAAGTGTATACATTTCGCTGTTAAGGGGATAATCCCAACAGCCGAGGCTGTGAAAAATTTCGCCGCCGAAACCTGACTTGAATCTGTACAACCCGTAAAGCGGATGACAAGGTTCAGGAGAAGGAGAGATGCCAAACATATCGTATTCTGTACAGCCTGCGTTTCTTGACTGCATGATGGCCTCCCACTGTAATGCATAGGTTGCCATAAGGTTCCGGTGTTGCGATGAAGATGCGCCGTAAAGGTACGAACCCCTGTTACCACTTATGACCAGAAACATGGCTGCCAGCGGTTTTCCTTTGAATTCCGCCACTAATAGTTTCACGTTTGCCGGTGAGCTGGTGTTATCGGTGCGTGCTGTAAGTACTGCATTGAAGTATTTTATGTCGTTGAGGAGAATATTGTTTCTTTCTGCCGTTTCTTTGTAAAGATCGTACCAGATATCAATACCTTCCATTCCCATCGATCTTACATTTACTCCTTTGCGTTTAGACAAACCTATGTTGTAACGTGTTTTAGGTTTCATAAGTTTTAAAAGGGTGTCAGCATCGTGTGTCAGATCCAGATAAATAGTATTTGCCGGCAAGATATTGGAATAGGCTTTTTTGAAATTCCAGTTGTGCGTGTTGAAGTTGAAACGCAACTCCTGTGTATGGATTTCAGGTTCACCTTTCCACATACCGTTCTCATCGAAATAATCTTTCTCTTTTGCCCAATACGATTCCCAGCACAGGTCGTATCGGATGAGAATACACTCTTTAGGTAAAAATGAGCGCAGACATTCAGATAACTCTTCCAGAAACAATCCCTGAAACTCGTCATCGGGTTCAATTTCCGGCCCGTATGGAACATATGCCACGGAGTGATTCCTGTCTATTTGCTGAAGTATAACCAGCACATCAGACTTTATAACATAGTCGCTATCTCTTCCTGAAACTGAGTACATTCCGGATCTTCGCGACGAGAAGTTAATTGCTATCGCCTCTGCTCCAAGTGTTCTCTTCACTGCCGACCAGAAAGCTGTCTGCTGTAAAATGGGTGTGGCATAAAGTTCTTCCGTCCCTTTTGAACGAATGTTCGTTAACATACCATTTGCATTTTAAACCCGCAAAGGTAGCCAAAATAAGTCGGCTAAAAAAAATCTAAATAAAACTTACCGGGAAAGTTGCACTTCTAAATTGAACTTAGCGGAAAGTTGCACTTAGCGTGATATAGTTAACTTAAAGGTTCATTTATCAGGCATAATAGGGTATGTTGGAAAGTTTTTTTATTTAGTTTCCTTTGCTATCGCATATGTGAATGAAACTATGGGCATCATGTGGGTTGAAATTGACCGGATGAAAGTGCAAGTACGACCGCTATTTTTATGTGAATGAAACGATGAGCATTATGAGAGTTGTAATCCGGGTCGTGACTGAAAAACATAAAAGTAAAAAAGATAGTGACAGTCTATAAATGAGAATTAAGAAAGATTAGAAATTGTCAGGCTCTGTGCGTGCTGCTGAAGCGGTCACACTCCTGAAATCCCTGTCGAAATGAGCCAGGAGCAACTCTGTCATTTTTGCATGAAATGTTGTGTAGAGCTTAGAAGAGATGTGCCTCCTATCTTTCCTTTTATGCAACCCAAAGCGCAACTCGTTGTCATCAACCCATATCTCTGGTTTGAAAAAAGCTTCGTTTTTCCATAAAAGGGAACCGTAGGTAAGACGCCCGTCAGTTGTAAGTATCCATTTATCAGCCTTTCTTGAATCTATTGCTTCGTAAATCTTGTCCAGCAGAAGGTGAGGGTTGTCGGTATGAACAATTATAGCCATTCTGATTACAGTTTTTGCTGATTTTTATAGCTGTCAATTGCTTTTTTGACGGATCCGTGTAAAAGCAGCAGATTTTTCGCCTGTCCATATGAAAGGCCCAGTTCATCTACAATTATCCGGGTACCTCTATCCACAAGCTTTTGGTTTGTAAGTTGCATATTGACCATGCGGTTGCCTTTCACCCTGCCAAGTTTAATCATAGTGCCGGTGGTGATCATATTCAATACCATTTTCTGAGCCGTCCCGGATTTCATTCGCGTACTCCCGGTAACATATTCCGGTCCCACAACGGGTTCTATTTTTATTTCAGCTTCAGCTGCTACGGGTGAGCCTGGGTTGCAACTGATAGCACCGGTAAGTATTCCCTTTTTACGCGCATGCCGTAGCGCACCTGCCACGTAGGGTGTTGTACCCGATGCGGCAATGCCCACAAGTACATCGTTCTCATTTATTTTGTGTTCCATAAGCTCCTCCCATCCTTTGTCAGGATCGTCTTCAGCTGCTTCAACCGGGTTACGCAGTGCTGTGTCGCCTCCTGCTATCAGCCCTATCACATAGGTGTTGGGCATACCGAAAGTGGGTGGTATCTCCGAGGCGTCAAGTACACCAAGCCTGCCGCTTGTCCCGGCACCAATGTAAAAAAGCCGTCCTCCCCGCCGCATCCTTTCAACGATACCTGTTACGAGCTTCTCAATTTCGGGAATAGTATTTTGGACAGCTGCTGCCACTTTGTGATCCTCCTGATTGATTTCTGTCAGAATTTCGAGAACCGTTTTTTTCTCCAGATCATCGTATAAAGATGATTGTTCTGTTACTTTTATAAAAGCCATATTCATATATAATATTCTATCAATCCCTCCATGGGCGATTGTGATATCTTCCCAATCTCAATTCCTTTTTCTATTGCTATCTCCTTCAGCAGGTCAGAGTAGTGCCAAGCGATTGATCCTACAAAATTAACCTTATTTTTCTGATAATCGTATTGCATAACGTTTCTCTCGAAGAAATCTGAAAAGCTGCCGGTAACAATACGGCGAATACTCTGATCATTGATATGTTTAAGCAGAAAGGGCGAGAGGCTTGCCAGAAAACGACTTGGGAAGGGTTGCTTATACACCCTGTCGATAATAAGAGAGGGGGTAAGCCCGTATTCATCCAGAAACTCCTCTTTTAAACCTTTGGATAATTGATTTTTTAACGCATCGCTCACCAGCTTTTTTCCTAATGAGGCCCCGCTGCCTTCATCACCCAGAATAAAACCGAGTGGTGATATCTGTTTTACTATTGCAGATCCGCTCCATTCACATGAATTGCTGCCGGTACCCATGATGCAGGCAATGCCGGGCTTGTGGCCGCACAGGCTGTGAGCAGCTGCTACCAGATCGCTATTTACATGGATGGTATTAATAGGAAATGACTGATAGATGGCGCTGCGCACCTGTTCTGTTTTCTCCGGGATGCAGCCGCTTCCGTAAAAAAAGAGTGCCTGAATTTCAGTTTTTTCCAAATTAGGATAAACACGCAATCTTATCTCTTCGGCTATCTCTTCCTGAGTCTGAAAAATTGGACTTATCCCTCTACTTGTAAACCTGTGAAGTATCTCCCCTTTTTTAGTCAGGCACCAGTCGGTTTTGGTGGCACCACTGTCGGCAATAAGAATGGGGTCTGTTATTTCTTCTGAACCTGAAGAGGTGAAAAATTTTGATTTGCTCATCTTTAAAAGAGTTTCGAATCAATTAAAATGCTAAATTTTTATATAGATATCCTTTTTGTATAAAATATATCCGAACAGCCAGCATACAGTGATGAACAGCAGCGCATAGAGCAGCGATCCGAAATAGTCCCCCGCCCACGGGCGCAGCAGCACTTCGTAAATAAACCCTTTTACAGAGATTATCTCTCCCTGCCAGTTAAGCCGGATGTTGGCGACCAGGTTGGCCATTACGCCTGCAAAAACATATACAATGAGCGGGTTCACTCCGAAGGCGTGAAAGAAACGGCTCCATCTCTCTTTTTGATGTATATCGATGATCAAGATCAGCAGCCCCAGCAGTTGTGAGGCAAAGCCGGTGGTGACGAGCACGAAGGTGGGGCTCCATATTTTCTTATTTATTGGGCATCCATATTGCAGCAATAAGCCTGAGAAAGCAAGTACAGTTCCCCATATAAGCAGCTTCTCCACCCGTGTGTGGTTGTCTTTGTTCTCCACAATCAGTTTCCCTGAAAGAAAACCGATCAGTACATGGGCGACGGAGGGGAGGGTGCTAAGCAACCCTTCTGGTTCAAATGCTATGCGTACCCCTTCCGGCGTGGTGTCTCTATACATATGGGCAGTCCCCAGAAGTGCTTTGTCCACCACCGCTATAATATTCTCTTCCGACATCTCAAACCCTTTTCCGAAACGAAGAATCAGGTAATACCCCAGAAGCAGGATGCCAACCACCCACGGCAGCAGTTTGCCCTT
>NZ_DIQL01000043.1:24712-27912 GCF_002427225.1 Proteiniphilum sp. UBA5463
AACTGCCCGAACCATCCCAGTGCCAGTCCCATCACGAAAATGAGGAAGGTACGCCGTACAATTTTCCATACTGCTGCTCTTGAAGGTTCAAAGTTGAATTTTCGCAGCGACAAAAAGGTGGATACACCCATAATAAACATAAAGAACGGGAATACAAGATCGGTCGGTGTAAGTCCATGCCAATGAGCATGTTTGAGTGGCGCATAGGCGTAGCTCCATGAGCCTGGATTGTTGACCATTATCATACCCGCTATAGTTATTCCGCGCAGAATATCAAGCGAAAGCAGCCTTCCGCTTTTATCAGGTGAAGTAATTCTGTTCATCTTTCAATAATATATTGTTGTTGAATTATTTATTGAATGCATAAACCCGGTTTATGCAAGTATTATGTTAGTACCATTGTGCAAAAAACTTCTTTTTACGAAGTTTACCGGTAAAGGTAATATTTCTTTGATAATAATCTGAACGACTTTTCATCTTTTGTCCAATAAGATTGAATGTCGGCAAAACGATGGTTCTTGGAAAATTCCAGACGGATAAAATCGCTACCGCATACCTTGTCGAACATATTGAATCGGTTTTCGGGAGCACGCTCGAACACTTTTCTGTCTGGATAGAGCTGCGCAGACACCTCCATTACATGGAACTGGATATCCGACAGACGCGCACTGAAAAAATCGGTAAGATATATCTGTACTCCCTGAAAGTCCTGTCCCTGTCCAACTGAATAATAGGGCTTCAGGTGTATGGGGCGGAAAATGACACCAGGCAGCTGTTTTGCATTCAGCGTCCTGGCAAACTCTTCTGCGTTGATCCATTCAGCGGCAAACATCTCGAACGGCAGCGTATATCCAACGCCGATAGACATATATCCCAGTTCACCTAAAATGCCTGATACAGGATAAAAAAATGCAGAATGAGAAAACGGGATGTGTGGCGAGGTGGGCACCCAGGGTAGTCCGGTATCCTCGAAGTTCATCTTCCGGCGCCACTTTTTCATCTTCACCACTGTCAGCTTACAAGGCCTTGATATCATCTGTTCGCCAATTATCATCTCTGCCAGCTCGCCACAGGTAAGGCCGTAAATATAAGGAATCCTTAGCTGGCTCACAAACGAAACAAATCCCTCCTCCACAAGATTTCCTTCTACTTTCAAACCGCTTAACGGGTTTGGGCGGTCGAGCACCACAAATTCAATATCGTTTTCAGCAGCCGCCTGCATTGCCAGATACATGGTTGAGATATAGGTGTATGACCGGCATCCGATGTCTTGAATATCGTAGACGAGGATATCTACACCGTTCAACATTTCTTTGCTCGGTTTTCGAGTGGCACCATAGAGGGAATAAACGGGCACACCCGTATTGGAATCGGTGAATGAATCGATTTTGTCGCCGGCATGCACATCGCCGCGCACACCGTGTTCGGGCCCGTAAAGCGCTACAAGCTGCACGCCGGGAGCTTCATGCAGAATATCTATCGTCGATTTCAGGTCATTATCCACTCCGGTAGGGTTGGTGATCAGTCCCACACGTTTCCCCTGAAGGATCTTGAAGTTAGACTCCTTCAGCACTTCAATTCCGGTTTTGACACGTATATTCCGGGCAAAAGCTGATGATGTGATTGTCATACAGTAAAGCATTAATGCCATAGCTGCTACTGTTTTAGTTAATAAAAAGCAGGAGTTGCCTAAATTATTTATTTTTGTGATTATTAATCGGTGCATTTTTTTTGAGTTTGTTTTTTTACTGGATTAATGATTAATTCATATTTATTTGCCGGAATGGTTACTGTTCAGTAGTGACTTCTTCACCCGGCAAAGGTGTTTTCTTTGATTTTCCGAAATCTTTGTCCACTTTCATGAAAGGAATCAACAGTAATGTAGGGATTGTAGCAATCATGATAAAGATAAAAAAGTGCTGGTATCCCAGTTGTTCCTGTATCCATCCTGCAGCCATCCCTGGAAGCATCATTCCGAGTGCCATAATTCCCGTGCAGATGGAATAGTGAGCTGTTTTGTGTTCACCCTGTGAGAAATAGATAAGGTATAGCATATATGCCGTAAATCCGAAACCGTATCCAAGCTGTTCAACAGCTACAGCCACATTCACCCATATGAAACTATCAGGCTGAAAGTACGCAAGGAGAAGATAAGCCGCATTGGGCAACGTAATGGCCAATGCCATCGGCCACAACCAGAATTTCAATCCCTGACGGGAAGCCACAATTCCGCCGATGATTCCGCCAAGTGTAAGGGCGATCACGCCCACCGTACCATAGGTTATGCCTACTTCAGAAGTGTGTAGTCCCAATCCGCCCATATCACGGCTGTCTAATAAAAATGGTGATGCCAGTTTGACAAGCATCGCTTCGGCCAGCCTGTACAGTAGCATGAAAGCGATTGCCAGCCCTATTCCTTTTTTAGTAAAAAAAGATTTGAAGGTATTTCCAAACTCAGTCATCACCTCCTGTGGTGTGTGGGCTGATTTTCCGGTATCAGCGTGCGGGTAAGGCAAAACAAAGCGGTGATAGACGAAAAATGTCAGAAAAAGTCCCGCCAGGATAAAAAAGGTGATGCTCCATGCATAAGGAATTTTGCCGGTCGATTTTTCCAGGAATCCAGCCAGAACAACCAGTAATCCTTGACCGGTTATTGAGGCAAGGCGATAGAAGGTGCTGCGTATACCAACGAAGAAGGATTGTTGTGAATCGTCAAGGGCAAGCATATAAAAACCGTCTGCAGCGATATCATGAGTGGCCGAACTGAAAGCCATCAGCCAGAAGAAGGCAAGTGATGCCTGCAGATAGAAGGGAGTAGGGAGGGTAAAAGCCACCCCTGCAAGCCCGGCACCTATCAACAATTGCATGGAGATGATCCACCACCGTTTGGTTCTCAGGATATCCACAAACGGGCTCCAGAAGGGTTTGATTACCCATGGAAGGTATAACCAGCTTGTGTACAGGGCTATCTCTGTGTTTGACAGTCCGAAACGCTTGTACATGATAACCGAAACGGTCATTACTGCCACGTATGGCAGGCCTTCGGCGAAGTAAAGGGTTGGTATCCAAGACCAAGGGGATCGTGTAGATTGATTCATTTGCATTGTGTTTTAGTATTTATTGTTGATTTTCGTGTCGGGGAAATAGTGGTGCAGTATCTCTTCGTAGCTGTACCCTTTCTCCGCCATCATGGCAGCTCC
>NZ_DIQL01000043.1:28025-29784 GCF_002427225.1 Proteiniphilum sp. UBA5463
ATCTGGCACAATCCCACACCGTGTCCCCATCCGGCCCCTGTGAGTGTGAACAGTTGCGGCACTCCCTCATTGTTTTCATCATAGGCATCCACCACGAAGGCAGAGCTGTAGAGGTGCGATCTTGAAAGTGTACGCCTTATTTCGAGCTCTTTGCCGATGGTCATAACCCGTTTTGTACCGATAATCTTCAGCCGGATAATACGGCCCGATGTGCCCCTTTCGAGTGGCTGCATATCGATAATCTCTCCAAAATCGATACCTGACCGTTCTCTGATAAGATTTGCCAATTCATGTTGAGAATAGTCCACCTTCCAACGGTAAAAGTCGGAGGTTTCCTGGTCGTAGTCGTTTAAAACCTGTTTCAGTACTTTCGCATTCTGCGTGTTACAATAGGCTGGGGGAGAGGTGCGTATCCATTTTTCGGCACTCTCTTCACCGGTGAGATCCGCGGGAAGTGCCCCTGCTTCACTATCTGGTTTAGCCTGCAGGTAGGGGTGGATGACCGGTTCCCATACATTTTCAAATGTCTCCGTCACCCCTCCGCAACATTTCGAGAAGCGGGCATCGCAAATTGTCCCGTTAAATGTGAGCACTTCGCCACGTGTTTGCTCGACAACTTGCTTCACCAACGGCGTCGATTGTTTAGTAACTCCTTGATAACGCTGACAATGGTCATCTGCACAAACATCGAAATTGGCATGGTCTTCACGGTCGTACCATCGGACGATTTCGGTAGATCTAACGAACGAGGTACTGTAATCTTTCCTGATCAACTTATTCTTCTGAATCTGTGCCAGAAGCCAGCTCCGGGAAATTACCGCATGTGCCTTCAGCAACTCTTCCGAGCTGGTGGCACTCATTTCTGACGAAATAACGCTCGTGAGATAATCTTCCAGTGAAACAATGTTGATTGCAGAGACCGCACTGTTCTCTGTAATGAATTTTAATCCACCAATAAAGCTCTGATTTTCTTTTTGTTCCCAGTGGAAATTAACACCGATAATCACATTTTTAAGTTCAAAACTATCTTTGTGCGGACGATCTGCTTCGAAAGAAATATCATCGTATAATTGACCATTGAAGAGAATCTTTCCATCCGAAAACTCTACCGAGTAGTCGCCTGGCGTGTATTCTTTTCCGTTAAATTTATAGGCTGTCAACAGCGAAAAGTTGATCTTCGGCTGTTCCAGTAAAATGCCGACGTGAATAAACGGTTCCTTTATTTGCGATTTTTTCTGGCCTGTAGCTCCCATGTCCTTATTTTGTCTTTGTAAAGGTTATGTGCATTCATTTTCACAATGTCCAGCGAAGCGTCGCTGTTATCCTCCCAGCGGCGGCAAAGGTACAATATATCATAAATGCGTCCTATCTGATAACGACGTGAAATGTTGAGCCCGAGTGCGTAATCCTCTCCGTAGCTGGTGTTGGGCACCTTGATTTCTCGCAGTACCGGCGTATAGAAAGCCCGTGGCGCCCCAAGCCCGTTTATGCGAAGCGCGTTGTTCCTTCCGTTTTCGGGAGTCCACTCGCGGTGGTCGATGATCCCCGGCGGTATCTCTTCCATATGGAAGTCGGTCATCTGATAGGTCCCTACCACCATGGCGCAGTTCTGTTCGTAGAAAGCATTTACAATTTTCTGTAGCGTGTCCTCTCCGCTGTACACATCGTCGCTGTCTAACTGCACGGCAAACTTTCCGCATTTTGTGTGATGTACACCCATGTTCCAGCAGCCTCCGATGCCCAGGTCGTCTCTTTCAGG
>NZ_DIQL01000050.1:0-36303 GCF_002427225.1 Proteiniphilum sp. UBA5463
GTACTCCTCGTTGGTGCCGAACCGGGGATCCACGCGGTAGTAATCGGTGGTGGCGTATCCGTGGTACGAACCGCCCTCCATGTCGTTCTCCAGCACCGGGTTGAGCCAGATGGCGGTTACGCCCAGGTCGGCAAGGTAATCCAAACGGTCGGAAATACCTTTCAGGTCGCCGCCGTGGCGGGCATTGGGGTCGTTGCGGTCCACCTTGTAGGGCATCCGCATAGCAATTTGGTCGTTATCGGGATTGCCGTTGGCAAACCGGTCCGGCATGATCAGGTAGAGCACGTCGGACGAGTTGAAACTTTGTATGTTCAGCCGTTCCGGGTCTCGCGGTTTGAGTTCGTAGTTATGGGTAATTTCCCGCTTTCCGTTGGTAAAAACGATTTCGAACTTTTGCGGAGCACTGTCGGAAATATCCAAGTACAAAATCCGGTAGTTGGGGCTTTCCAGCGTAACCGTCTCTTTCAAGTACACCCCTTTTGCCGTGACCGCGGCCTTATACGATGCGATGTCCTTGCCGGAGACCATCAGCTGCAGCTCGGTTTCCTGCATGCCGCTCCACCAGAAAGCGGGTTCGACCTTTACCTGTTGGGCTTGCAGCGCACAGGTCAGAGGAAGGAGCAGAGCGAAAAGTGTTCTTTTTCTCATTGCTGAAAATATTTTAAAAAGTCTGAAGCTATTATTTAAACAGCCTCAGACTTAATACCAAAATATCAATTTTTCATTATTTTATTGAGCCTGTATTGTCGTCAAAATGTAATGTTACAATCTGACCGGTGGTTCCTTTTATTTCTGCCTGGTCGCCTCCATCGTTTCTGTACTCTATTGTAGTCCCGAAAACATTGAATTCGGCGTTCCACCAATCAGGTATCCAAGCATGGTAAACATACATTCTTATTTTTCCGTCGGCTTTTAGAGGAGGTGAAACCAGAGTCTTGGCTTCAGCATTTACAGTAAACAGATTTGCCTCAGCATTACTGTCCCAGCCACCAAAAGCATCTCCAATACCATAAACTTTAACAGGAACAATTGATAATTTCTTTTCTTTGTTTCTCAAGTCCAATACAATTGTATATATTCCTGAGGCTGCGATTGACATATTTCCGCCACTTTCGGTAACTGTCACTCCATCTGCATCGAAACTGGTTATTTCATCGAATCCCAGATTGGTATTACCCCAGTTTGCATTGGATAGTTTAAATCCTTTACCTCCTTCAACAGAAAGAATCTTCCAGTATATTCCTACATTATTACCTCCCCCTGCAAGTTTATGCATTTCTGCAGCAGCAATGGTTCCAGGTGTTTCCCACCCGTATGTTGTAGCATCTCCAACCAGATACATCTTTTCTGGATATTCTGGAGGAATTATTGCCTCTCCTATTATGTCGAATGAGGCGTTGAATATTCGTGTCCTCAAATCGTAATGGATTGTAAATTCAAATTCTCCACCTACTTCGGTCGTAAAGTTCGGACCACCTGGCCTTACCTGACTCATGGCGTTTTCAATCAGCGGTGACTGCGATGTACCTAAATTACCTAGGTCTGTAAATATTCTTGCAGTTGTTCCATCCTTAATATTTATATAGTTGCCCCAATCACCTCCATAACGGAATTTATATTCGCCAGGTGTCATATTTAATTTGCCTTCCCATGATATGGTTAATTTATCGTCATATGAGGCATCGCTTAACTCAGTCTCATCGCCCCAGCCCAGAGGTGTTGAAGCACCGATTACTCCATAGTTTACAGGCAGAATATTTACCTCTTTCAAAGCGGTGTTAACAATAACATAATAGAAACCGTCATTACTTACTTTAAGAGGTGTAGCATCCTGAGTCAACGTGTAAACTGCAAGTGAAGCATCTTTCTTTACTTCACCACCATTGCCGTATTTTACGACTTCATTCAGATCACTTGCAATAGAAATTGTAAAATCCCCGCTTGCTTTTAACCATGTGTAAATACCAACCAACTCAGGCATTTCTTTAACATCCCCGTCCAGAGGTACTGTTTTTAAAGAAGATGCAGGTGCTTCGGCACTATAGACCGTTGCCGTGCCGGTTATATATACTCCTTGCTGAATATCTTCAACAATAGTCCAGTTTTCATTGTCGCTGCATTGCGCTATAAGAGGCAACAACAATAATAATATATATTTATATAAATGTTTCATCTTTGTTATAATTAATTAATTGAAGTATATCCGGGATTTTGAGATAAGTTGAGGTTCAACGATAATACATCTGCCGGAATTGGGAATACAGTTTTGTAGGGAGCTGACTCAGGCCTGTCAGAAATTGGCTGATGAAATTTGCCAAATCTAACCAGATCCTGTCGTCTTATACCTTCCCATGCAAATTCAAGCAACCTTTCATCAAGTATGTTATCAAGTGTTGCTGTTCTTGCAGTTGCACCGGCTCTTTTTCTGACTTTTTGTAACTCAGCATCACCGTTCTGCCCTGCTCTTACCAATGCTTCTGATTTCATAAGCAGTACATCTGCGTAACGGAATAATACCCAGTCGTTGTGAACCAGTTGTCCTCCTGCCTGAGCTGTAATATCAAATTCATATTTAGCCATTCTTGCACCGGCTGTTTTTTCATTGGTAGTTCCTGAAACGTCAAGAGCAATTGCATCTGGTTTGTATTCCAGTTCTTTGCTGCCATCCATTACTGGTTTCCCATCAGGTCCGTACACTTTACCTAAGAAATAGGTTTTTTCCATGCGAGGGTCAACGCTCCCTTTTCTAAAAATTGCTAAGGCTTCCTTGGTTGCAGATGCTCCATTCCAGCCATCTTGCGAGTATGCTTTTGCATGTGCATAATGTCTGGAACGAACTAAGTTCATGTTTCGTGCCGAATATAGGACGGGATCCATAGGGATTACAAAAATATTTTCCTTGGAGCTTTCATTCTCGACACTGAAGTTTTTTGAAAAATCATCCTCCAGCGTATACCCTAGGGCAGTTATAGAGTCGCAATATGCAATAGTAGCTTCCCATGGGGTTTTGCTTGCGCCGTTGATGGTGAATGATGCTGTTCCGTTTGGTATTCCATTATTATCGGTCCAATCATCATCGGAATAAACTTCGGCATTTAATGCTATTTTTGCCATCAGATAAAAGGCTACGGGGCGGGTCATCCTTCCGTAATACTCTCCTTGTTTTGAGCTATTGGCAGTTGATAACAGGGGGATCGACTCTTCAAGTTCTTTTTTTACAAATGAGAAAACTTCAGATCTGTTATACTGTTTAACATCTGCAATCTTCATTGTTGCTGTTTCTACTATCGGAACACGCGCAAAGAGATCCATCAGATAGTAATAATACATCGCCCTGATAGCCTTGACCTCTGCTCTGTAGATAGGTAAATAATGATTATCGGGATTTTCCTCGATTAACGAATTAAGCTTATCAATTGATTGATTGGTTTTTCCTATTACTCTGTAAAGATATTCCCAGCTGTTTTTAATAACTGAGTTGTCAGTCTTCCAGTTATGTTTAAAAATATCCTGCCATAAACCACCATCGTACCAGTCGCCGCCTCGTGTTGGCAAAAGAGCTTCATCAGCGGTGAACGTGTTCAGGTCATATATTCCCCTGTCAGGCCCGGCCAGTCCATTACCGCCTCCAGATCCTCCTATTTCTGTGTAGAGATTAGCTACGGTATTCAGGTAAATAAGCACAGGGCTTTTGAATGCTTCGTTCTCAGGCATCTGGTCCTTAGGATCCTCATCCAGTGAACATGCCAAAAAACCAAATCCTGACGAAAGGATAATACTGTATATAAATATTTTAATTTTCATGATTTTTTTAATTAGAAATTAATACTTAAACCTAATGAATAGGTGCGGGTTAATGGATAGAATCTTTTATCGTCCAATCCAAGCTCGCTATTAACAGTCGTACTGTTTATCATTGGTGATAAACCGGAATAATTGGTAAATGTATGTAGATTATTTACTGATGCAGTTAACCGGATGCCATTTGCCCAATTTTTAATTTTATTAATGTCGAAGTTATAACCTAACGTAACATAGGCAATATGGAGATAATCGCCTTTTTCCAACCAGTAGTCGGTAACAGCACTGTCGAAAATTTTCATTTCGGGCGCTTCCGGTAAAACATTGTAGGTTGGAAAAGTATTCATGTTCATATAAGTAAGGGATGTTCCGTTGTAAACTTTATGTCCAAAAGCACCGTTTAACTGAGTTTGAATATCGAATGCCTTGTACCTGAAACTTATGTTTGAACCGACTAATACTTTAGGCATCGCCTGACCGGCAAAGTATCTGTCTCCGCCGTCTTTTATGTCGATATTCGGATCATCATCCAGATTAAGGATGTTGTATGAATAACTTCCCAGCCCATCGTTGATGATACCGTTCGATTTTGGTAAATAGAAAACGCCTAATGGCTGACCTACCACCTGATAGGTTACGTATGTGTTCCCTCCCTGGAATCCGGCACCGTTAATTCGTGCTAACCTCATATATTCAGCAGCTTTAAGGTCTTGCCCCATGTAGTTGCCACTCAACGATAGAAGTTCGTTCTTCTGATATGCTATGTTCCCGGAAATATTTAATTCCATGTCTTTAGTCCTTATTGGAGTAATTCCGAGCGATACCTCCAATCCACTATTTTTCATTTCACCCAGATTGGCTAGTAACTGAGGATGCACAAATGGGGGAACAGGGACATCGTAGTTGTACAATAAATCTTTTGTCTTGGAATAGTAATAGTCGATTGTAGCTGTTAATTTTTTATCAAAAAAAGATGCATCAACCCCAGCATCGAACATATCTTTTGTTTCCCATCTTAAATCGGGGTTTGCATTTCTATTGTAGCTATAAGTTACGGTTGGTACTCCGTTTACGCTTGTCAATCCCGAAGGGCCCATTAACAAAAGCGAATTATACGCACTTATTGCATCTTGATTACCGGTACGTCCGTAACCAATCCTAAATTTAATTTCATTAATATCTTCAATATCTTTTAAAAACGGTTCTTCACTCATAATCCATGCGAGTGATGCTGAGGGGAAGAATCCCCATTTGTCGTTTTTACCAAGTTTAGAGGAACCGTCGAAACGTGCGTTAACAGTAGCAATATACCGGTTGGCGTACATGTAATTCACTCGTCCCAGAAAAGAGTTCAAGTCATAACCGTTTTTAAAAGAATTTACGTCACCATACTTAACTACAGCACCGGCCTTAAGATTGTTATAACCGAAGAAATTTGTATCAAAACCACGTGCATTGGCTTCAAATCCTGAATAGGTATAACTTTGTCCCTCAACCAATGCTAAAGCATCTAACCGGCTGTTCTGAAAATTTTTTTTATAGTTCAGGCTCAAGTTACCCATAAGTATATTACTTCTGTTTAAACCTTTGTATGCTTTGCCTTTACCTTCTCTGATACCTTGTTTTATATTGGTGGGTATGTAATTCGTGTTTTCTTTTGAATTATAGGTGTAAGAGCCGAATGCAATAAAATTCAGATTATCATTTATTGTCCATGTCAACCGTCCATTTGTAGAAAAATAAGCGTTGTCTTCCCTGTCATTTATTGTTAAGCGCCCCAATGGGTTGTCAACTTCGTTTGCATTCGGGTCTTCAGGCCATGTGCCATCTGCGTTCTGTATGACCGGCAGAGTAGGATTGAATGAAGCGGCTGAGTAAAAAGTTTTTTGATAATCATTTACATATCTGCTCTCTTTCTTGGAACCGAACATGCTCATGTCTAATTTAAGTTTATTATCGAAAAACAATTGACTGCCATCAATTTTTGCAGTGTAATTCTGCATGCTATTGTTTTTGATTATACCCTTCTGGTCAATTACGCCCAGTGAAGCTCTAAAATTGGTCCCGTCTGAACCACCCCCGAACGAAATTCGATGGTTTTGGGTAAAGCCAGTTTGCATCATCTCATCCATAAAGTTGCTGTCAGCACCTCCATCCAGTGCATTCACATATCCCATTGATTGTACAGCTTCCCTGTATCCGGCTGCACTTAACATGTTGATAGTCTTATAAACTTTTTCAACACCAAATGTTCCATCGTAATTTATAGATTTGGTGCCTGCTTTTCCCTTCTGTGTTGTGACAACGATAACGCCGCTTGCTCCCCGCGAACCGTACTGAGCTGTTTCAGAAGCGTCTTTAAGAATAGTATAACTTTCAATGTCAGACGGGGAAAGAGCGTTTAATAGGCCTAAATCACCGAAAACACCGTCAATCACAACTAGAGGATCATTCCCTCCTGAAAGCGATGTTGTCCCTCTTATTCTAATTGCGGTTCCTGCAGTCGGGTCACCCCCGGTCTTTTGAATATTTACTCCAGCTACTTTACCTTTTAATGCATCAAGAGGATTCGCGATCACTCCTGCATTCATGTCATCTCTGCCTACTTTTTCAACTGCACCGGAAATAGTGCGAGTACTACCCGTTGCATAGCCAATCACGACAACCTCCTCTAATAGTTCAGTATCTTCTTGCATGATTATGCTTATGATGTTTCTGTTATTAATGGAAATTGTTTGTGTTAAATAACCCACATAAGAGATTACAAGGGTTCCGTTACCCGGAGCCTGAATGGAGAAGTTTCCATTGTAATCCGTTACCACACCCGATGTTGTTCCTTGCAAAAGAATACTGGCGCCAACAATAGGTTCGCCGGTAACATCTTTTATCGTTCCACGCACATTTATTGTCGCACCTGTTTGGGCGTTAGCCGATAAAATCATTAGCATGCCTGATAACATTGTTGTCAGGAACACTTTAATAGTTTTTTTGAAATTTACATACATATTGCTAACATTATAAGATTAACTGAATAATAATCACTTACATATAACTACGGAAAAGATTAGTAAAAAATGTAATGTTGATGAAACTTTTTCAATATTTTTCATTTTTACTTCTGCTACAAACAATATTTCGGTAAATGTTTATTTAAACACCTGACAATCAGAAAGAAAGATCTCAGAGCTTCGGCAAAGTCTATTCTGCTGAAAATTAATGTATTACATGGAGTTTCGATACTTTTTTACCGAACTACTAATACAAATATAGATCAACATATATGTAATACTACTGAAAAGAGCTTAATTAACTACTCATGGGTGTGCAAACGATTGCATTTTCAGGTATATGGGTTAAAATATCAGTTATTTACCTTGTTAATGAACAAGGTGAAATAAGGGTGATTTTTGGGGTAACCGGATTAATTCAGTAAAGAATTTTCCAGAAACTGATGTTCTTTTTATTTTTCTACCTTTTTAGGGTTCTGTCGGTTTCCCTTCTGCTTTTGATTTTGGCATTATCACCTTCCTTTTTGTGGAATTGGAAGTTATTCGTCTTCTTAACTTCAAAAGGAAACGCTTACTGGGATTGCTTTTAAGGTACGATTCGATGTGACGTGCGCGCTTCTCTTCCAGAATCTGCTCTATTTCGATAAGGATTCCTGATTCTTCTACATCGCCAAATTCATCGTTCACGGCCGTACCGAAGAAACGCATGGTTGGCGAGAGGCTCATATAGGCATTGATAAGCGGAGGAATATTGTAACCGAGCAAACGCACCTCTTTATTTAGGATTCTGTAATCTTCGCTGAATTTTTTTCCATGGAAAAGATTACTCATCCTTATCATGTTAGTATCCGTTTTAAGAGGCTCTATTGGTGTTACAAGTTTCTGTTCATCAGGAAAATGTTTGTTAAGGAAATAGAGTATCATGTTGCGGGCATCTTTATTGTATGTGCCGTACATGGTTACCTTACCGAAGAAATATTTGATTCCAGGATCTATGACTGTCAGAGCACCCAGTCCGTCCCACAGGTTGTCGAGTGCAAAAATGCCTTTTCTGCCCAGTAGTGTTGATTGATACTCCAGCGAGACAAACGAACGTCCAAGTTCAACTGTGCTTGGAAGGAACTCTTTTATAAACTGTTCTGAGAAATTGTAGAGGTGAGCAGTAGCGAGCATAGGTTTGCCGTTCTCATCGAATTCGACATCAGAACCATAGATAAAACGGTAACCACCCAGTATCTCTTCATTTTCGGGATCCCATACGATCAGCTGCCTGTAAGGCACATCCATTGTGTCGTATCTGTCTATGTCGGCCTCTAACCCTGTTCCGCCACCGTAGTGACGAAAGGCAATCTCACGTAGCCGCCCAACTTCCTTCATAAGGTTTGGTGAGTCGTGAGCCGTGAAAACGTATATTTCGTTGTTGGCCTTGTTGGTGGCCCTTATTCGTTTTTGAACGGTCAGTTCACTTTTTATCAGATTTTTGTCTACCGGGTCTATTATCTTTTCCATATTTATTATAAAATGGTTTTTGTCACTCCATGGAGTAAACCGCATCCTTTACATATTGTGCCCACTCAGCAGGTGTTTTGGACTTGTCAAACATCTGCCGGGGGATAGGTTTGCCAAACGTAATTGTGAACGTTTGTTTACTGTTTTTATACATCTCGTCAGGCAGGTAGATCAACTCTATATTGAATTTCATGCCGGAAAATTTACGCAGATTCGCGAAATTGTAAAAGAAATTGGAATTTTTTCCGGCAAAGTGAACGGGAATAACATCTCTTTCATACTCCACCGCTTTTACAATGAAATTTTTCATCCATTCCAGGTCTCTAATCTTTCCCTTTTGTTTTCTTGAACACAATCCGGCAGGAAAGGTTATGATTTGATTGTCCGACGCATAGGCTTCGTTTATTGCTTTTGCTGAATCTTTTGCCTGTGAACCGTACTTGTTGATTGGAATAAAAATGGGCTTCAGAGGTTCAATATAATATAAAACATCGTTTACCAGATACTTGATCTTCCCATTATATCTTTCGCCTAATAACGCAGAGAGGCAAATACCGTCGAGACCGCCCAGAGGGTGGTTCGATGCAAAAATAAATCTGCCTGTCTCAGGAATATTCTCTTCCCCTTTGGTGTGCAAGTCCAGATTGAACTCATTATCAACAAGGGCACGCATGAATTCTACCCCTTCCAGACCCTGGTTCCGTTCAAGAATACCGTTGATGTCATCCTGGTGAACCGTACGCTTAAGATAGTTTATAAGAAATTTTGGAATTTTACTGTAATATTTGCGCGCTTTGTCTTTTAAAATGCTGTCAATGTCTATTCTAAATGCATTATTATGACTCATTCCATTGTTCTCTACTTTTTATTTGACGCAAAAATACAAAAATAGTAGGTAAAAGATTGCAAACAATACAAAAATCTTATTTTCAATAATATTTGAGAAAAACCTTCCGACTTGCTCTTTTTACGAAAAGGCAGATAATCAATAGCTTAATATATTTTAGGCACCTGTTGATAACTTTTTAAGAAAAAATGGTGTAGAAATGTGGGGAAAAGTGGTTTATTTTGTACTTTTACGTCGTTGAAATAACAAAGATTGCTTGAATTTGTAACAAACATGCTACAGTTTCTAGGAAATATCGAAGCAAAAGCAGATGCAAAGGGGCGAATTTTTGTACCTGCCATTTTTCGTAAACGCTTACAGAGCGAGGGCGAGGAGTTTCTTGTGCTTCGTAAAGATATTTTCCAGGAGTGCCTTGTGCTCTATCCCGGGAGCGTTTGGGAAAAAGAGATCGAGATGCTTCGTGGCAGGTTAAACAAGTGGAACAGGGAGCAACAGCAGATTTTTCGCCAGTTCGTACTTGATGCCGAAAGGCTTGAAATGGATGCAAGCGGTAGGGTGCTTATACCCAAACGTTACTTGCAGATGGCCTCTATCGAAAGCGATATACGTTTCCTTGGAGTTGATGAGACCATTGAGATTTGGGCAAAAGACAAATTGGATAAGCCGCTTATTGAGCCGGAAGAGTTCTCTTCGAAACTACAGCAGCTTATGGAGCGAAATTACTGACCGCGTAATACAAAGTAAAGATGACAGCTTATCATATACCGGCATTGCTTAACGAAAGCTTAGAGGGATTGAATATCTGTCCTTCCGGAGTATATGTTGATGTCACCTTTGGCGGGGGCGGCCATTCCAGAGAAATACTTGATAGGCTTGGGAAGAATGGGCGGCTTATTGCCTTTGACCAAGATGAAGATGCTGCAAAAAACATTATTGATGACCGTCGCTTCACGTTTGTAAGAAGCAATTTCCGTTTTTTAAAGAATTTCCTTCGCTATTACAATGTGGAGCAGGTTGATGGTATACTGGCCGATCTGGGTGTGTCGTCGCATCACTTTGATGATTCAGAGCGAGGGTTCTCGTTCAGGTTTAAAGGTGGCCTGGATATGCGGATGAACCGCAATGCCCCGAAGAAGGCTGCTGATATCCTTAATGAGTATTCGGAAGAGCACCTTTCGGATATTTTTTTTAAATATGGGGAGTTAAAGAACGCACGCAGGATAGCCTCGTCTGTGGTGGAATACCGACTTGCAAAAAAGATAGAAAAGGTGGAAGACCTGCTTACAATCATTGAGCCGTTCACATTTCGTGAAAAAGAAAAAAAGATTCTTGCAAAAGCTTTCCAGGCTCTTCGTATTGAGGTGAACGGCGAAATGGAAGCGCTTACCGAAATGTTGATGCAGTCTCTGCAGGTCCTTAAGCCAGGGGGACGTCTTATCGTGATATCATACCACTCGCTGGAGGATCGTCTGGTGAAGAACTTTTTCAGGACAGGTAATTTTGAAGGGGTGCAGGTCAAAGACTTTTATGGCAATCCCGACACTCCCTTTGAATTGATCAACAGGAAGGTGATAGTCCCATCGGAAGAAGAACAGCATCAAAACCCCCGCTCAAGAAGTGCAAAGCTGCGTATTGCAGAGAAAAAACAGGTATAAGCAAATGTGACTCCCGCCCGGAAATAAAAATGACTGTTAAGAGTAAGGCATCCATAATAATAGAGCAAGAGGAGTGGTAATAGAGCAAGAGGTGTGGTAAATGATTTAATTGGAGCGAAGACTGAAATTAAAAAATCGTATAAAGATCAGATGGAGATCGTATAAAGATCAGTTTAAAATGAAATGAAAATAAAGTTCGATAACATACGCAAATCGTTTGTCCATGTTTTTGGAGGAAGCGTTCTCACTGAAGATCTCTTCCTCAAAAACATGAGATTTATTCTCATTATCGTACTAATAATGTTTCTGTTCATAAGTCACCGTTATACGGTACTGCAGAGAATGTCTGAAATAGAACGGTTGCAGAAGGTGCTGACCGATGTGAAATATGAGTCGCTGACAATCTCATCGAGCCTTACTGAAGCAAGCAGGCAGGGAGAGATTGAACGGCGGGTTGAGGAGGAGGGGCTGGATCTTAAGGTGATTAATGAACCTGTCTATCACATAGGTAAATAATTCATCTGTTCATTCGGAAAATGAAAGAACAAAAACAGAAAAACAAAAAAGGTATTCTTGCAAGGTACGGGCTAATTGTGACTGTACTTATGCTGTTTGCTTTTATGGTCATATTCTCAGCTGCAAAAATAGCGTTTACCACAGAAGGGAAAAGGTGGCGTGAAGTAGGTGAGAAAGAGACAGTAATAAGGGATCGTGTGATACTGCCTAAACGTGGTAATATATATACTTGCGACGGAAAACTGCTGGCTTCTACCGAGCCGCTCTACAGTATATATATGGATTTCTGGGCCGATGGTATTGAAAAGGATACACTATTGAAATATGTGGGTCCCCTGTCGGCAGCCCTTGCAGGGAAGTTTCCGGATAGGTCTGCTGCGCAATATAAGGGCCTGATCATGAATGGATGGAATATGCGCGAAAAGGAGGAGCGCCAAATACGTGATAATGAGGCGAAAGGGATTGACAGGAAGGTTTCTCTACGCTCTCGTTATGTGAAAATATTGCGCAAAGATATATCTTACGTCGACCTTAAGGAAATTCGCACTTATCCTTTCTGGAATAAACGCTCCAACAAAAGCGGACTTATAGCTGAAGAACGCAATGCACGAAAAAAACCATTCGGTAATCTTGCCACACGTACTGTTGGAAGTGTCTATAAGGACCTGGAAAAAGGAGGTGCAAGCGGTTTGGAGTTGAAGTACGATTCGTTGCTTAAGGGCGTTCCCGGAGTAAAGTTTCGTCAGAAGATTCATGGTAAGTGGATTGATGTGGTGGAAAAACCGGCCAAAGAGGGATGGGATATCGTTACAACCATTGATGCTACCATTCAGGATATCACCGAGCGTTCACTTCGCGATAAACTTATTGAAACCGAAGCTGAATCGGGTACTGCAATCATAATGGAGGTGAAGAGCGGAGAGATTAAAGGAATTGTAAACTTAGACAGAATGGGTGGCGGTAGTTACGCCGAAGGAAATCCAAACGCGTTCTCATATATGAACGAACCAGGCTCTACTTTCAAAACGGTATCGGCAATGGTTGCCCTTGATGATGGTGTTGTAACACCCATCGACTCGTTCTATGTGGGAACAGGCCTTTTTCAATATAACAAAAGATGGGTTAGAGACCATTACTGGCGACGTGGACGTGACCGCGGTTATCTAACGGTTGAAGAAGGGTTGGCAGTCTCATCAAACATTGTGATGAGTAAAATGATTTTGAAGGGATATGAAAA
The DNA here is from genome assembly GCF_002427225.1 of Proteiniphilum sp. UBA5463. Taxonomy (NCBI): domain Bacteria; kingdom Pseudomonadati; phylum Bacteroidota; class Bacteroidia; order Bacteroidales; family Dysgonomonadaceae; genus Proteiniphilum; species Proteiniphilum sp. UBA5463. The sequence continues at coordinate 12,574 of NZ_DIQL01000050.1, forward strand.
TAATCCTGCTAAATTTGTAGAGGGAATAGACAGGATAGGACTCAGGAAGCAGCTTGCCTGGGATGTGCCGCTTAGCGGAATAGAGGGCACTTCATCCATTCGCTTTCCTGATGATAAAAGTAATTACTGGTCAAAGACAACACTTCCATGGATGTCCTTCGGGTATGAAACGCAAGTTCCTCCTATCTATATGCTTATGTTTTATAATGGTATTGCAAATGGCGGGAAGATGATAAAGCCCTTTATTGCTAAACAGTTTATTGAAGACGGAAAAGTGATAGAGAATATTGAGGCGGAAGTGGTGAATCAGAAGATGTGCAAAGAGACAACCCTTGAGCAAATACACCGGATGTTGAGAGGAGTGGTTGATGAGGGAACCGCAAGAGTTGTGGCTTCAGACTACTTTAATATTGCCGGGAAGACTGGAACGGCACAGATCGCTTCCGGTGGCAGGTATAGCGATTATTATGTCTCCTTTTGCGGATATTTTCCTGCCGAACAACCCCTTTACACAATTTTCGTCGGACTCAGAAAGCCAAAGGGGGTGCCGTCGGGTGGAGGTATGGCAGGTATGGTATTTAAAAATATTGCTGAGCAGACCTACCTGAGGAAAGTGAAGCTGACAGTAAATGATTGTGATGTGGATTCTGCACTGATAAAGAATCCGGTGCTGAAAAACGGCAACTGGGATTTTAACCTGGCCCTGCTGGATGTATTGAAGTTACCCGCAGGTGATCTTTCCGAAGCAGCTGGTTGGGTAAAGATGAAACAGAATAATAAAGTATATGAACCGCAACCGCTTGCTTTAAAAGGTTCTTTAATCCCTGACGTACATGGGATGGGTGCCCGAGATGCAGTTTACCTGCTTGAAAAATCGGGACTGAGGGTCCACCTGAGCGGCTCGGGGAAAGTAGTGTCGCAGTCGTTCCCGCCAGGACAGAGACTGGTTAAAGGAACAACAATTACTATTATATTGCGGTAAAAATTTTTATGAAGTATGAGACTGAATAAGTTGATCGATAAATGCAATGTTATTGCCATTCGCGGCAATGCCGGGACGGAAGTCGATTCCATTACATCCGACTCCCGTAAAGTGAAACAGGGTTCTTTGTTTATCGCGGTTGAGGGAATTTGTACCGATGGACACTCCTACATAGGTAAAGCAATAGAACAGGAAGCTGCGGTTGTGGTTTATGATAAGCCGATGATAGAGGAGTTCTTCTCACGTGTTACCTACGTGCAGGTAGAAAACAGTGCCGAGGCACTGGCACAGATAGCATCGGAATGGTACGGGAACCCATCACAACAGCTTAAACTGGTGGGTGTAACAGGCACCAACGGGAAGACAACCATCGCGACACTGTTGTATAAGTTGTTCCGCAAACTTGGTTATCCCGCAGGGTTGCTCTCAACAGTTGCCAACTATGTGAATGATGAGCAGTATGCAACTACTCACACCACACTCGAACCGATTACTCTGAATGCCTTCCTGAAGAAGATGGTGGAAGCAGGTTGTGAATATGCCTTTATGGAGGTAAGCTCTCACGCAATTCACCAGAAAAGGGTGCATGCACTTAATTTTGCAGGTGGCATCTTTACAAACCTGACACAGGACCATCTGGACTACCATAAAAATATGCTTGATTACCGCAACGTGAAAAAAGCATTTTTCGACAGCCTTCCAGCTGAAGCGTTCGCGTTAACCAATATTGACGACAAGAACGGGCAGGTGATGCTGCAGAATACTTCTGCTGCCAAATATACCTATTCGGTTAAGAATATGGCTGATTTCAAAGCACGTATTTTCGAGAAGCATTTCGAGGGTACTGATATTGAGATAAACGGCAAGGAGCTTACAGTGCAGTTTGTTGGCGTTTTTAATGTTTATAACCTCCTGGCAGTGTATGGTGCAGGCATCCTCCTGGGACTATATCCCGACGATGTGCTGCGCGTACTCTCTTTACTTAAGTCGGTGGCAGGGCGATTCCAGACAATCAGCTCACCCCAAAAAATTACAGCAATTGTTGACTATGCCCATACACCTGATGCACTTTCTAATGTATTGGATGCAATACATGGAGTGCTCGACAAAAAGGGACGGGTAATCACAGTGGTTGGTTGCGGCGGAAACCGCGATAGGACCAAGCGGCCTCTTATGGCCCGTGAGGCGCTAAAGCTCAGCGATAGAGCTATATTTACCTCCGATAACCCAAGGTTTGAAGAACCTGAAGCAATACTTCAGGATATGCTCGACGGACTTTCTGAAGAGGAAAAAAATGGTGTAATTACTATAGTGGACCGGAGAGAGGCAATAAAAACTGCCTGTGCCCTGGCACAGCCGGGAGATGTGGTTCTTATTGCAGGAAAGGGGCATGAGGATTATCAGGAAATAAAGGGTGTAAAGCACCATTTTGATGATAAGGAAGAGGTGGAGAAATTATTCTTCCCGGCTAAATAGCCTAAACTGTAAAGCAAATTTCTAATTGTATGTTATATTATCTTTTTGATTATTTAGATAAACTCGATTTTCCAGGAGCAGGTATGTTCCAGTTTGTGATGTTCCGCTCTGCAATGGCTGCAGTGACGTCGTTGCTGATAAGTATTTTTGCCGGTAAACGAATTATATTTAGGCTGCAAAAGAGACAGATAGGTGAAACAATCCGCAACCTTGGACTTGAAGGGCAATACAGTAAGAGGGGAACACCTACCATGGGAGGGATAATAATAATTATATCCATACTTGTATCGACTCTCCTATTTGGAAAGCTTGAAAATATTTACATCATACTAATGCTTGTTAGTACAATATGGTTGGGGACACTCGGCTTTGCCGATGACTTTATAAAGGTGTTCAAGAAGGATAAAGATGGATTGAAAGGAAAATTCAAGATTATTGCTCAGGTGGGATTGGGACTTATTGTAGGACTTACCATCTATTTCAGCCCGGAAATTGTTGTGCGTGAAAATACCGAGATACGAGTGAATAATATAATCGAAGAGGTGACTTATAAAAATGAAGATGTAAAGACTACCAGTACGACTATTCCTTTCGTAAAAAATAATAACTTCGATTATAAGTGGCTTGTAGGCTGGATGGGGCAATATGCCGACGAAGCGGTATGGATTGTATTTATTCTTATGGTGATACTTATTGTGACTGCAGTATCAAACAGTGCAAACCTAACGGATGGACTTGATGGGCTGACCTCCGGATCTTCGGCTGTAATAGGTGTGGCGCTTGGAGTCCTTGCCTATGTATCGGGACGTGTCGATTTTGCATCCTACCTGAATATCATGTATATACCCGGTGGCGATGAGCTTATGGTGTATGCTTCTGCCTTTGTGGGTGCGTGCGTGGGGTTCCTATGGTATAATGCATACCCGGCACAGGTCTTTATGGGCGACACGGGAAGTTTAACCCTGGGGGGTATAATTGGCGTTTTTGCAGTGTTGATACATAAGGAAATGCTACTTCCTATCCTTTGCGGCGTATTTTTCGCGGAAGCACTTTCTGTGATAGCACAGGTAACATATTTTAAATTTACGAAGAAAAAATTTGGTGAAGGCAGGCGTATCTTCAAGATGACTCCCTTGCATCACCATTATCAGAAGCCCGGCAATGGAAGTATCAACGCAATTATTCAAAGGCCGCTGGTACCACTTGCCGAGCCCAAGATAGTAACCCGCTTCTGGCTGGTAGGGATGATCCTGGTTGTACTTGCATTGGCAACGCTTAAAATGAGATAGTTATGACAACAACACTTGTATGTGTTCTGGGTGGTGGCGAAAGCGGGGTGGGCTCCGCAATACTTGCTCAAAAAAAAGGATTTAATGTGTTTCTATCTGACAACGGCACGTTGACAGACGAAAACAGAGAGACATTAATAGCATATGGAATTGATTACGAAGAGGGAGGACATACCGAAGAGAGAGTTTTTCAGGCAAACGAAATAATTAAAAGTCCTGGTATTCCCGACACGGCGCCCCTGATACAGAAAATTTTGTCTAAAGGTATTCGCGTTATCTCGGAAATTGAATTTGCAGGCAGGTACACAAACGCAAAATTGATCTGTATCACCGGAAGTAACGGAAAGACCACCACAGCTAGCCTGATATATCATATTTTAAAATCTGCCGGATTGAACGTCGGACTGGGTGGTAATATAGGGCAGAGCTTTGCACGACAGGTGGCCGAAGAGAATTACGACTATTATGTTCTGGAATTAAGCAGCTTTCAACTGGAGGGAGTAAATAATTTCAAGGCAGATATTGCTGTACTTCTGAATATCACACCAGATCATCTTGATCGCTATGATCATAACCTGCAGAGCTATGTGAATGCGAAAATGCGGATCGTTAGGAATCAGAAAATTGATGACGCGTTTATTTACTGGATTGACGACCCTATTGTTACTAAAGAGATAGAGAGGCTGAAACCGGAAGCAACACGCTATCCGTTTGGTGAAGTAAAAAGAGAAAATGTTGCTGCCTATACAGAGAACGGCAGGTTATATATTCACGCTAAAGAACATCTGTTCAATATGGAATTGGAACTACTGGCCCTGGAGGGCATTCATAATGTGTATAATTCAATGGCATCAGGGATTGTTGCAAAATTAATGGATATCAGTGATGAACAATTGCGCAGGTCGCTGTCCGATTTCAAAGGTGTTCCGCACAGACTCGAAAAGGTGGCTTCCGTTCGTGGCGTTTTGTATGTGAATGACTCTAAAGCTACAAATGTGAATTCTTGCTGGTACGCACTTCAGAGCATGCGCTCGAAAACAGTGTTGATTCTTGGAGGTACTGACAAAGGAAATGATTATAGCGAGATAGAAGAGGTGGTGCTATCAAAAGTGCGGGCATTGATATTTCTGGGGAAAGATAACAGTAAGCTTCATGCCTTCTTCGACGGAAAAATTAATATTATACGTAATGCAGGCTCAATGAAGGAGGCTGTAGATATCGCTTATAAACTTGCTGAAAAGGGAGATACGGTTCTGCTGTCACCTTGTTGTGCCAGTTTCGACCTGTTTAAAAATTACGAAGACCGTGGAGATCAGTTTAAGGAGTGCGTAAGAAGACTTTAGTCTATGAGTTTATGGATTAAGTATAACAAATAGAAGCAAAAAATATGCACGGTTTGCCAGAGCGGACCCGCAATATCACGATTTAACTGATTTCAAAATGTTATTGATCACATTTTCCGGATAGGATAATAAATAATAAATGAGAAGAATTATGCTCAACGAAACCAACAATTTTACTGACCCTGTACAATCTTTTGAAGAGATTGCCGAAACGGGATCTACTCTAAAAGATTTTGTGAGTAAGATCTTCAAGGGAGATAAAGTGATCTGGGTTGTGTTTATTATTCTTTGGATGATCTCACTGATAGAGATCTTTAGTGCTACCAGCACCATTGTATACCGTCAACAAAACCAATGGGATCCGATTTTGCGCCACGCTATGTTCTTGATTGGTGGAGTGGGGGTTATTTTACTCATTCACAACATCCCTTACCGTTTTTTTTCATTATTGATATTTGTCCTGATGGGAGCAATCGTTCTGCTTATACTGACACCGTTTATAGGTAAAAGCATAAATAATGCCGATCGCTGGATATCCATTATGGGGTTTACAATACAACCTTCTGAAATAGCAAAGATATCACTGATGGGAACAATCGCCTTTCTGCTCAGTAAGCAGAACGGGACAAACGACGGGATCCTTTTCAAGTGGATGATAGGACTGATGGTTGTTGTGTGTGTAATTATTGCCATGGATAACCTGTCAACGGCAGTACTGCTTTTTGGAGTATGTTATCTGCTTATGTTCATAGGTAATGTGAAGCTACTGCGATTGCTTAAGGTGGCAGGGACAGGTATAGCTGCAGTGCTGCTGTTCGTGTTGTTCCTGAACATTATTCCAGCGAGCTGGACCGATTCTGGCCCTTTAAGCCGTCTCGGGACATGGCAGAACAGAATATCCGGTTTTGGCGCGGATAAAAATCCGGAGGATGAGGAATATTATATTATTACCGACGATAATTACCAGGTAGCACACGCCAAGATTGCAATTGCTAACGGAGGTTTACTGGGTGTTTTCCCAGGTAACAGCACCGAGCGCGATTTCCTGCCGCAGGCTTATTCCGATTTTATCTATGCAATTATTATTGAGGAGATGGGGCTGCTGGGGGGGATCTTTGTACTGCTTCTATATGTGGTTATCCTTATCAGGGCAGGTATGATTGCAAGGAAAACGGAGAAGCTTTTCCCAAAGTATCTTGTTCTTGGATCGGCGCTGATGCTTTCGGTTCAGGCTTTTATTAATATGGCGGTAGCCGTGAACCTAATCCCGGTAACAGGGCAGCCATTGCCTTTAGTGAGCAGGGGGGGGACCTCTACACTCATTACATGTGCGTACTTTGGGCTTATTTTGAGTGCCGACCGTTTTGGAATTGGAAAAAAGGAAGATGGAGAGCTAGGAGCTGACAAAAACAAAACAGATTACGGACAGTCAGATGATGAGGGGTATGACAACCCGATATCTGATAAGATGAACGAATCGATTGATAAACTGGAAGATAAGGTCGAGTTTGAAATTATTCAGGTGTGATGGGCGGAATAATAGGACAAGGGATTACTACTTTTTTCGTAACTTTGTACATCCTTTTCTTAAAAAGAAATCTTAATGAGCAATTCATACAGGTCGAAACCTGATTCAGACGCTGTTCCGGAGAACTTTCAACCGGCACCCAGGGTAATAGTGAGCGGAGGCGGCACTGGAGGGCACGTTTTTCCGGCAATATCTGTAGCAAACGCTGTAAAGAAACGATGGCCTGGCAGTGAAATACTTTTTGTGGGCGCTGTTGACCGTATGGAGATGGAGCGGGTTCCGGAGGCCGGATACAAAATTATTGGATTGCCTGTTTCGGGTTTTAACCGTAAAAACCCACTAAAGAATATTCCCGTCGCATTAAAACTGCTAAAAAGTATGAACAGGGCCCGCCGTATCATTTATGACTTTAAACCCGATATTGCTGTTGGTGTTGGAGGATATGCCAGTGGTCCCATACTGAAGGCAGCCTCGGGGAAAGGAGTACCCACATTGCTGCAGGAACAGAACTCATATGCCGGCGTAACCAATAGAATACTGGCAAAACATGCAGCTACTATTTGCGTTGCTTATGAGGGTATGGAGAGGTTTTTCCCGGAAGAAAAGATTGTGCTTACCGGAAATCCCTGCCGTCAGGATTTGGTGACTACGGAAGAGAACCGAGAAGAGGGATATAAGTTTTTCCGTCTCGATCCCGGTAAGAGAACCATTCTGATGGTTGGCGGTAGCCTGGGTGCACGCACACTGAACCAAAGCATTGCAGGTGCTTTGCCTGAACTGGCTGAAGTAGATGATCTGCAGGTGATTTGGCAATGCGGGAAGTATTACTATAAAGAGATGCAGATACTGCAGGCTGAAGGGAAAATCCCACCTAACGTGCATCTTATGGATTTTATCTCCAGGATGGAATTGGCCTATTCAGTGGCAGACCTGGTGATATCACGTGCCGGTGCAGGATCGGTGTCGGAGTTCAGCCTGCTTGGCAAAGCTGTTGTCTTGGTGCCTTCGCCCAATGTAGCTGAAGACCATCAAACAAAAAATGCCAAGGCTCTGGTAGACAAAGATGCCGCAGTAATGGTGCCGGATAACAAGGCTACAGATCTACTGTTCGGTGTGGCAATTTCCCTTGTCAGAGACGACAGGCAGTTGAAAAGCCTGAGAGATAATATCTTAAAGCTGGCTCAGCACGATTCGGCTGAACGCATCGTTGACGAAATAGAGAAGATAGTTTTTCGGGACAGATTGGGTCACAATAAACATTCAGAGTAAACATTCAGAACAATCTTCCGTAATCAGCATGAACGCTGTAAACCAACAATCATAAAGAGTCGAATTAAGCGAAGTAGTATGAGTTATGAATCAATATATTTTATAGGTATCGGAGGCATTGGCATGAGTAACCTTGCCCGTTATTTTCTTTCTGGAGGGAAGAGAGTGGGAGGTTATGACCGCACAGAGACTGTGCTTACAGCTTCACTTCGTGAGGAGGGCGCTTTTGTGCATTATGAGGAGAATGTGGATGATATTCCCAAAGAGTTTACCTGTAAAGAGAAAACTCTTGTAGTCTATACACCTGCTGTACCTGCTTCCCACAAGGAACTGCTCTATTTCAGGGAAAATGGATATAACGTTATGAAACGTGCACAACTATTGGGATTGATCACTTCATCGAGTGATGCTGTATGTGTAGCCGGGACTCATGGTAAGACAACCGTGTCGGCAATGACAGCCCATCTGTTGAGGCAGTCGCATGTGGATTGTAGTGCTTTCACTGGCGGGATTATGAAAAACTACAATAATAATCTGCTGCTCTCCGGCAAGAGCAATATTACTGTTGTTGAGGCCGATGAGTATGACCGCTCGTTCCACTGGCTGAATCCATGGATAGCTATTGTTACTTCAGCCGACCCCGACCATCTCGATATATATGGTACGGAACTGTCATACAGAGAGAGCTTTGAGAAATTTACATCGCTGATACGTCCGAACGGGCACCTGATTTTGAAAAAAGATGCCCTGGTGACTCCCCGTACCGGCGACACAGTGAAGGTCTGGAGCTACTCCGGATCGGAAGGAGACTTCCACGCTGGGAATATTCGTTCAGCGAACGGAGAGATATTGTTCGATTATACGTCGCCTTTTGGGACAATCAGAGATATCTCACTTGGTGTGCCGGTAATGGTAAATATTGAGAACAGCGTGGCAGCTATCGCCGCTGCTGAACTGTGTGGAGTTAAACCCGAAGAGATTCGTGCAGCAATCTCCTCTTTTGATGGTACAAAAAGACGGTTCGATTTTCGGATTAAGACGCAAAGTATTGTATTCATAGACGATTATGCTCATCATCCCAAGGAGTTGTCTTCAGCAATTCAGTCAATCAAGGCACTCTATCCGGGAAAGAAGGTGACAGCCGTTTTTCAACCTCACCTATATTCACGTACTCGCGACTTTGCCGATGATTTCGGAAAAAGTTTATCGTTGCTTGATGATGTTATACTACTTGATATATACCCTGCACGAGAAGAGCCAATTGATGGAGTTTCATCGCAGATAATCTACGATAAAATAAGCTCTCCGGAGAAGGTGCTTTGCAAAAAGTCAGAGCTTCTTGGGTTGTTGGGTAATAAGCCTCTTGAGGTACTGGTTACCTTTGGGGCGGGAGATATTGACAGGTTGCTCCCTGATATAGACAGGTTGCTGAAAAAGAGGTTTTTGATTGGAGCTTGATATTTATTGAGTTTATTCAACAGTATGGAAAAGAAGTTGCAATAATATATGTAATCTGCTAATTATATGCGTATTATGACTTATGGGGACTTTACACTGTTAATCTATGTTTGCTGGGAGTTAAATAAATATTTACAGAAGTATAATTGGCATCAAACATATAAAAAGATATAAACTCTTAAAATGTGATCAATGAAAAAATTTCTTCTCATTCTTGCAGCCGTGGTGGTAATAGGTTACCTGATTTTTTCAGTTTCTTATTTCAGGGTTTCATCGCGTAACAAGTTGTGTGAGGGTTTTGAAGTGATCATTAAAGACAGTTCCGAAACACAGTTCGTGCGTAAGCAGGATATCGTGAACCTGGTAAAAAGATACGATCTGTATCCAGTAGGAAGAACATTCAGGGAGATAAACACCCTGTCAATCCGCGATACAATCCTTACCAACAAGCTGGTGGAGTCGGCAGAGGTGTTTACCACGTCAAGAGGTTTCATTGTGGCTGCAATATATCAACGTGAACCGGTGTTGAGGGTTATATCAGATGTGAACGGAAGCTACTATGTTGATGACGACAGGCAGATAATGCCGGTATCTGTCAACTTTGCAGTTTATGTGCCTGTCGCTACTGGAGCTATTGATGAGGAATTTGCACAAAACGACCTGTATGATTTTGCGATGTTTCTTAATGCCAATCGCTATTGGAATGCATGGGTAGACCAGATAGTGGTACGGCAGAACGGAGATGTTGAGTTGATCCCCCGTGCAGGAGATTTCAGGATAATAATGGGCAGCCTGGACGATTATCCTGCAAAACTGGCTAAATTTTCACGTTTTGTGGATGGCGGTCTAAACGTATTGGGATGGAACCGTTACTCTGAAATTAATTTGAAATATGACAACCAGGTAGTTTGCACAAGGAAGTAGTATGAATTCATGCCTCGGTGTTTATTGCGGGGTAGCAATTATTGAGTGTATATTTGAAAAAATATCAACACCGGTTTCGGACCTTTCTTTATATGTAGGAATTATTGAGTTTATCTTTGCAAATGATGTTAAAATGCAAACAAAAGATAAAGCTGGAATGTTTGTTAAACAATGATATAACCATAAGGATTATCGATCGAAAATATGACGCAATCAGGATTTATAGCTGTAATTGATTTTGGAACCTCCAGAATAAAGGGAGTTGTGGGGCGCAGAAATGATAATGGGGTCATCTCCATTTTAGCAAGTGGCTCAATAGACTCCGACAATTCCATACGCAGAGGCATGGTTTACAATATTGAACAGGCAGGTGCTAATCTGCAGAAGCTGGTTATGATGCTGGAGAACAGTATGGGGCGAAAAATAGGCAAGGTGTATGTCTCTCTTGCGGGACAATCATTGCATACGCTTGAATTCAATGAAATGTTGAACCTCTCTTCAGGTATGGTAACTGAAGTGATTGTGGCACAGTTGCGCAAAGCAGCTGAAAAATTTCAACCTGAACTAAAACGCAACTACAGTGTTGCCGATGTAGAATATTATATAGACGATAAACCGGAACGCAATCCTGTTGGGGTAACCGGCTCACAGATTGAGGCCGGGTTTGAACTGATTATAGGGCGTCCCAATCTTCTTTCAAATATTGAGAAGAGTATCGCATCAAAGACCGAGCTGGAGATAGCTGACTATATTGTAGGTACAATTGCTTCAGCCTCTATCGTGTTAAGCGATGAAGAAAAAGAGCTGGGTTGCGTTTTTCTGGATTTCGGCGCGGGAACAACCACGTTGTCAGTATATAAAGACGGAATATTGCGCAGGATGGTGGTAATTCCCTTTGGGGGAAGAACCATCACAAAAGATATCTGTGCACTTAACTTTACTGAAAATGATGCAGAACAGTTGAAGAAAAAATTCGGCAAAGCGATGGAGAAACAAGAAGGAACAGTTTTAGCATCTCCCTTTTCTTCAACAGCTAAACCTGATATCGACCTCGCCGAACTGAACAAAGTTATTGTGATGCGTCTCGATGAGATAACCGCTAATATAAGGGAACAGGTATCGTTGTCGGGTTATGAAGGCAGGCTTGGGTCAGGTGTGATTATTACTGGCGGGGCATCGCAACTTAAGAATCTTGATCTTTATCTTGCGGAAAAATTAAAAATGCCGGTACGTAATGGTACAGCCAGGAAGACATTTATCAATAACTCGCCCGATCTTGTCAGTGACCCGTCTTTCACACAGGCGCTTGGTATGCTTATATTTGGTGATGAAGATTGTGAGCTTAATGTATCTGTTTCACCTGAAAAAGGAGAACTGGAAGATGACGAGACCGGATCTTCCGGTTGGTTTGGAGGGAAAAAGAAAAAGCAAAAAAACGAGAAGAAGGATAAAAAGACAAAGCAGGAGGGAAGATTCCTTTCAATGATGGAAGATGTTTTCGGAGGTATTTTTACTGAAGAGGATGATGAATAACAGCGTTTTACAGTAAGAGATGAATGACGATATATTGGATTTTCAGATAGAGAACCGCACTGATGCTATCATAAAGGTTATAGGTGTGGGAGGTGGCGGAGGTAACGCGGTGAATCATATGTTTCAGGAAGGCATACATGATGTCTCTTTCGCATTGTGCAACACCGATAATCAGGCACTGATGGAGTCCCCTGTCCCTGTAAAGGTTCAGCTGGGGGGAAACACTACTGGTGGGCTGGGCGCAGGTAATAAACCTGAAATTGCAAAAAAAGCTGCCGAAGAGAGTATTAATCTTATCGAGGAACTGCTTCATGATGGCACCCGGATGGTTTTTATCACCGCCGGAATGGGAGGAGGTACCGGAACAGGTGCTGCACCCGTGGTTGCACATGTAGCAAAAGATATGGGTATTCTTACGGTGGGTATAGTTACCATTCCCTTTATGTTTGAAGGCCCGAGAAAAATTGTGCAGGCATTGAAGGGAGTAGAAGAGATGGCAAAAAATGTGGATGCACTGCTGGTTATAAACAATGAGCGCCTGCGTGATATCTACAGCGACCTGACGATGCTGAACGCTTTTGCCAAAGCTGATGATACTCTGGCAACAGCAGCGAAAAGTATAGCTGAGATCATTACTGTTCACGGTCATGTGAACCTCGACTTTGCCGATGTGAATACAACTCTGAAAGATGGAGGAGTAGCCATAATGAGTAGTGGCCTAGGTAAGGGTGGTGACAGGGTAAACGATGCTATAAAGAATGCATTGCACTCTCCGCTGCTCAATAATAACGATGTATTCAGTGCCAAGAAAATACTGATTAATCTTTCGTTTGGTGAGGAATGTCCGCTGATGATGGAAGAGATGAACTCGCTGCACGACTTTATGTCGAAGTTCAGTAGGGAGATAGAGGTTATCTGGGGGGCAGCCGTTGACGGGTCGCTTATTGAAGAGGTAAAGGTTACTCTGCTTGCTACCGGTTTCTCGATAGCAAATGTCCCGGGTATTGAAGAGCAGCAGGAAGAACAGTCCAGATCGGAGGTGATACGCCTGCAGATTGAAAGGGATGCAAAACTGGCTCAGGAGAAGAAAGACAAGGAGCTTATTGAAAAATATTATGGGAAGACCGGCCTGAAAGCGCTTACAGCAGTTAAATCCAAACTCGATCCTTTTGTTCTTACCATTGAAGAGCTGGATGATGACAAGGTGCTGGAAGCGCTTGAGAAAACCCCGGTATTTAAACGCGAGCCAGGCTTCAATCCACGTGTATTTCAATCTGACGCGTATCAACAGTCATCCTCGCTTTTCGATTGACTCACCTGAGAATACAAAACCATAATAACTGGATATCAATTTTATTAAAAAACAGAGAAATATGTCACTTTTTGAAACTATTAGCGAAGAGATAAAGAAAGCGATGCTGGCAAAAGATAAGATCAGGCTTGAAGCATTGAGAGGAATAAAGAAAGAATTGCTGGAAGCTAAAACAGCTAAAGGCGCAACAGGTGAACTAACCAGCGAAACCGAATTATCAATTTTACAAAAGATGGTGAAACAGCGAAACGATAGTGCCAGCATATATTCTTCACAAAACAGGGCTGATCTTGCAGAAAGCGAGATTGCTCAGATGAATGTGATCCGTGAGTTTCTTCCTGCCCAGCTCTCTTTGGAAGAACTGGAGGCAGCCGTGAAGGAAATTATCTCAGCAACCGGCGCAACTTCCTTAAAGGAGATGGGCAAGGTGATGAGTGTGGCATCCAGACAGTTAGCAGGGAGGGCAGAGGGCAGGGCCATTTCAGAGATGGTGAAAAAAATATTGTCGTAGCTAATGAATCATTCTATGGGGTATATATACCTTTTTCAGCCTTTTATCAAGCATGTTGTTTTTCATGGCTTTTTTCTCCAGCTTTTTCAGTTCCTTGTCCCTGTTCTTTCCTTCATCAAAATTATCCGTTAACAACAGAACGGATATAGTTTCATCATCAATGGGCTGAATTTTGAAAATAACTGTTCTATTCTCAACTATTTCATGTTCCGCGAGCCTTACCAGGTAATCTTTTCCCTGTGTGTAATTGAATGAGATTGAGTTGTAACCTATCGATGAGGCGGCTATTGAAGATATCTTGTTGTTCTGAGTCAAAATAATTTTCCCGTCGTCACCGGTCACTTTTGCCTCAATATTTTTATCGGATTTGTTGAGTGACTCAACTAAAATATTTTCAATCGGGTAATTGTACAAGCTTACCACTTTTACCACACAGGTATCTGTTCTGGAACCTTCCAGCTCCTGAAAAACAGATCTTTCCCCTGAAAAATCTCTTGTGTGAATAAAGATGTAATCGTCGTTGTACTCATAAGAGCCTTCACCCACCTGAGCTGAAGATAACCCGCCGAATCCACTTATCCGGAACACTATATTCTCACCATCGAACGTGAGAGAATCCAATCCGTTTTTAAACGTTCCTTCCAGTTGCTGGGCAAAGAGAGAAACGCCCCATAACAACATATATGTAAATGGTATAAATTTTTTCATGACCCGGAAAAGCACTATTTGCAGGCAAATGTAATATAAATTTTTTGTGTCGGCAATAGAAGTGATATTATAATCCCTTTTCGGCCAGATACCGTTCAGCATCGATAGCAGCACGACAACCCATGCCGGCAGCAGTAACTGCCTGACGGTAGTGCGGGTCGGCAACGTCTCCTGCGGCAAAAACACCTTCGATATTGGTTTTCGATGATGGATTGTCTATCTTGATATATCCTGCATTATCAAGTTCAAGATAATCTTTAAAAATTTTGGTGTTTGGAGTATGTCCAATGGCAAGGAAAAAACCGTCAATGGCAATATCAACTTTTTCCTCCCCGGGTTCACCCATCCGCTTGATCAGATGAGCTCCTTCCACCCCTCTTTCACCGAAGAGGCCAATAGTGTTGTGTTCGAAAAGGATCTCAATTTTTGGATTGTTCATCACCCGGTCCTGCATAATTTTTGATGCACGCAGATAGGGTTTGCGTACAATCATATATACTTTGTCGGCCAGGCCCGATAGATAGCTGGCTTCTTCACAGGCAGTATCGCCTCCACCCACAACAGCTACTTTTTTCTTGCGATAGAAAAACCCGTCGCAGGTTGCACAGGCCGATACGCCTTGCCCTGCATACTTCTTTTCATCGTCAAGCCCGAGGTACTTTGCGGTAGCACCGGTGGCTATTATGACAGTATCAGACTCTATCACATGTTCATTATCGATAGTCACCTTAAAGGGGCGTACAGAGAAATCTACCGCTGTTGCCCTTCCCGGGAATATTTCAGTGCCAAATCTCTGTGCCTGTTTCTTTAGGTCTTCCATCATCTCCGGACCGGTAATTCCTTCGGGATAGCCTGGGAAATTTTCCACTTCGGTGGTGGTTGTTAGTTGTCCTCCCGGCTCCATTCCTTCGTAAATAACAGGTTCCAGGTTTGCACGTGAAGCGTAAATAGCAGCCGTATACCCAGCAGGTCCCGACCCGATGATCAGACAGCGAACTTTATCTCTCATATAATATGTTTATGTTTAAAAAGCCTCTCTCAATGTTAAAAAGAGAAGAGGCTTAAGGGTTAATTATTGGTTCAAAGATACAACTATTCTTCTATTCTTGAAACTGATATTACCATTATCTATCTGAGTTAGATGGAAAATATCACCTTACCTTAGATCAACAATTTCAACTCCGGGGTGCTTGTTTTTATCGAACCTGAACTCCGAATCAATGAATTTATAATTTGAGTTGCACTCAGAGATTTCTATCCTGTTTTTCATCCCGTTACCCATGGTGAGAATTATCTGAACAATGTTGTTTGAGGCCATGTCAACAGCTACGGAAACAGCTTTGAAATCGTTGTTCCCGGTTACAGGTACCATATCTATCTGATTAACTTTTTTACCGTTCACTGTTTTCGATACAGGTGCTTTCAACTTGTACCCGTTTCTGTACATTCCAAGCAGTGCCAAAGGGCTGATTGATGCCAACTCCTGCCCTGTGGGGTTGATTATGTTTACTTCATTCACCTCTTTTATCAAAATCCACTGAGTTTCACCATCGAACCATATATCCGCTGCATCCGTCTGTATTTTGAACCGGTTTCCTTTTATAATGGCTTCACCCGACTGTGTTTCATACTCTGTTCCGTCTTTGTCTACGGTAGCCGACTTGAACGATAACTTAATGCCGGCTGATGCCTCAAAGGCGGCAAATGCTCTGTCCAGAATAGCTTTTGCTTCTCCTGAGTTTTGGGGGTAGGCAGTGAGAGCAAAAAAGAAAACAGCAACTGTTAGGATGTTTTTTTTCATTATCTTTTCTGTTTTTATATGAAAATTCAAGTCAATTGTTATACAACATTTAAATATCTAACTTTAGTTGGACGTGTGCCGGAACGGGTAGCCAAACACCGGCAGCTTGACAGTTTAGTCGAAATCATTCATCAAGCTAAACTATAGTAATTAATACAATCATGAGCGGTTATTTAATAGAACGTTTAACCGATGTTATAAAGGTAGACAAAAAAGCGAAGCTGTGGTTTAATTTTTAAATGAACCCTCCTTCAAATGCAGTTCAACGTAGCGAATCAAGAAGCTTCTCCAATGAATATTCGTCCTGGATAAACACCTCACGAGGCTTACTGCCCTGAACGGCTCCAACTATGCCGGCGGCTTCCAGTTGATCCATCAGCCTTCCCGCGCGATTGTACCCTATGGAGAATTTTCTTTGAATAAGTGATGTGGAGCCTTGCTGCTGGACTACAATAAGCCTTGCTGCCTCTTCGAAGAGTACATCTCTGTCGTTTAGGTCAACCGCCCCTGGAACCGTTTCAGCATCTGTGAGAACTTCTGGCAGAGGAAATGCCTTATCATAACCCTGCTGTTTGCCAATATATTGTGCAATCTCTTCTACCTCGGGAGTATCTACAAATGCGCATTGAATACGGATAAGGTTACTGCCTTGTGAAAATAGCATATCACCGCGTCCGATGAGCTGGTTGGCACCGCTCATATCCAGAATGGTTCGCGAGTCGATCTGTGATGTTACACGGAAAGCCATCCTCGCCGGAAAATTAGCTTTTATGGTTCCGGTTATGATGTTGGTGGTGGGGCGTTGTGTTGCAATCACCATGTGTATACCCACGGCTCGCGCCTTCTGGGCAATTCGTGCGATGGGCATTTCAATCTCTTTGCCGGCAGTCATTATCAGGTCGCCAAACTCATCAATCACCACCACAATATATGGCATGTATCTGTGCCCTTTTTCCGGATTTAGCCTTCTTTTGACAAACTTATCGTTATACTCTTTTACCGTGCGAACATGTGCTTTCATAAGCAACTCATAGCGGTCGTCCATCTCCTTGGTCAGTGAATTCAATGTCTGCGTCACCTTTGTCACATCGGTAATGATAGCCTTTTCTTCATCGGGGAGCTTTGCCAGATAGTGTTTTTCTATGGTAGAATATATGTTGAATTCCACCATTTTGGGGTCAATAAGCACCATCTTCATCTCAGAAGGATGCTTCTTGTATAGTAGTGAGGTGATTATAGCATTTAATCCTACCGACTTTCCCTGACCAGTTGCGCCGGCTACCAGCAGGTGCGGCATTTTGGTGAGGTCGAAGATAAACACCTCATTTGTGATGGTTTTACCCAATGCTACCGGTAGGTCATAACTACACTCCTGAAATCTTTTGGAGGAGATGACCGATTGCATGGAAACTATCTGTGGTTCCTTATTGGGAACCTCAATACCGATGGTCCCTTTTCCTGGCATGGGCGCAATAATGCGAATACCCAATGCCGAAAGGCTTAGCGCGATATCATCTTCCAGATTTCGAATCTTTGAGATGCGGACTCCTGCTTGAGGAACAATCTCGTAGAGAGTGATGGTGGGTCCTACTGTCGCTTTTATGGAGGTTATCTCGATTCCATAATTGCGTAGTGTATTAATGATTTTATCCTTGTTCTCATTCTGTTCTTTCATATCCACGCCCCTGTCACCTGTATTGTAAACCTTAAGAAGGTTAAGTGTGGGGAATTTGAAAGATGAGAGATCCCTTTTCGGATCGTATTCCTCAAGAGGTTCATTCTTATCATCTTCAAGGTATTCAGAGGGCTCTTTAGCATCTTCCGGATGGAAGGCTACAGCTGCTTCATTATCGCCAGGGACAATCACTTCGAATTCATCACTCATTATGTGCTGGTCTTTTCCTGTATGCGTCTTCGACCTGGATGCAGAGGCCGTTGCAGCCGGGGCCGCAATATCTAACCCCTCATTTTCATCTTCTGCCGATTCAACTTCTCTCCGTTTTGACTTTTTCAAAAAAGCAAAGAACCGTTTAATCAATCCAGCTTTTTTTTCTTCATCTGATTCAGGAATTTCGCATTCGTCTGTGGAAGTTTGCTCTTCATCATTTAGCATGGTAAATGAAGGTTTGCTGTTTACAAGCTTTTGCTGGATCTTGTACATGGAGCTTTTGCGGATGAGCACTGCTACAATCACAATAAACAGGAGTATAATCAAAACAATACCAGGCCATCCTACACTGCTGTCAAGAATCTGTTCAATCTGGATACCATGCGTTCCGCCCCATTTAATGTGTGTCCCGGGGAAGATGCGGTCCAGGATAAAAGCGCTGGCTATGGAACCTGAAATAACGCCAAACGTGGTAATGAAGAGTGCTTTCAGGAAAGATAAATCTGATACCTTCATCATACGCAATCCAATATAAATAAGGAATATTGGAATAAGCGTCGAGAAAATACCAAACCAATCGTTTACAAGAATCTCGGCAATATAGGCTCCGCCTGCACCTGTCCAGTTGTCCACCTCCGGAACATTTGAACGTATAAGCTGCATAAATGATTTATTGAGCACCTTGCTCTGGTCGGCGGCACCCGTGAAGAAAAACGAAATTATCGCCAGCAGCATAAAAATGCCGATGAAAGCGACAACTACCCCCATAATGAATCGTAAGCGTTCACTTTTCAAAAATGTAATAAACTCATTTTCCTGTTTTTGGGAGGATGTCGTTTTTTTTCTTAAAGTCCTTTTCTTCTTTTTAGCCATGTTTAATTTTTTTCGCGCTTTGCCATGCCGACTTCGATCAACCTGTTATAATAGCAATTTGAATGGTTGATATAATTATCACGTTTACTGCAAAAGTAATAAAAAGAAACGTAGCTTTAACATTTTGTGGACGATTATTTTATACCTTTACAGATGCCAGGGATCTAAATAGTGAAAGGTCCGCGAATCACTTCGCAGACCTCTCTTGTTAACACAATCTTCATGAAACAAACTACACTATCGAGTTGATTGCAGAATGATAATCCGGCTCCTGTGCAATCTCAGAAACCAGTTCCGTATATACTACTTTTCCGTTTGGATCTACCACAACCACAGCGCGTGCTAAAAGGCCTTTCAAAGGTCCATCGGTCATCAGTAATCCGTAATCACTGCCAAACGCAGTATCACGGAAAGCGGAAAGTGTAACAACATTTTCTATGCCTTCTGCAGAACAGAATCTTCCTGCTGCAAAAGGCAGGTCGGCAGAAATACCAAGCACCACCGTATTATCGAGCGACGCGGCTTCTTTGTTAAAACGGCGTACCGAGGCTGCGCATACACCGGTATCAAGACTCGGGAAGATATTAAGTACAACATTCTTTCCTCTAAAATCCGATAACTTAGCCTCTGTAAGGTCGCTTTTTACTAGTGTGAAGCCCGGAGCTGATATCCCTATTGCGGGCATATCACCTGTAGTATGAACGGGGTTGCCTTTAAATGTGATATTTGCCATATATATTTATAATTTAAAATAATTATTAATAATAAAATACTTTTTTTCTATATTGTACCTTCCTCTCTCTCTGATAGTAAACAAAGACTCTAACTAAATGTTCATGGTGAATTTGTTTTTAACTTTCTACAATTTCAACAGCAGCCTGATGTAGTTCACTTCTTAGATAAGATGCTGTGTAGCTCTTTTTACTGCTTATGATCTCTTCAGGTGTTCCCGAAAAGAGTATCTCGCCACCCTTTTCGCCCCCTTCGGGTCCCATGTCGATAATATGATCGGCACATTTGATTATGTCGAGGTTGTGTTCAATCACTATCACCGTATTGCCTTTGTCAACAAGCTTGTTAAGTACCCCCAGCAGTACCCTGATATCTTCGAAATGGAGTCCCGTGGTAGGCTCATCAAGTACATATAGCGTATTGCCAGTATCTATTCGCGCCAGCTCTGTTGCCAGCTTTACTCGCTGACTTTCCCCTCCCGATAGTGTAGTGGAGGATTGCCCAAGCTTTATATAGCCCAATCCAACCTCCTGTAAAACCCTTATCTTGTGCAGAATGTTGGGTACATTTTCAAAGAATTCAACCGCCTGGTTAATGGTCATATCCAGCACATCTGCAATAGATTTTCCTTTGAAGCGCACCTCGAGCGTTTCACGGTTGTAGCGTTTCCCGTGACAAACCTCGCATGGTACCATCACATCGGGCAGGAAATTCATTTCAATGGTTTTGTAACCGTTGCCATTGCATTTTTCACACCGGCCTCCTTTCACATTAAACGAAAACCGTCCAGGTTTGTATGCACGTATCTTGGCTTCCGGCATTCCGGCGAAAAGAGAACGGATATCGGAAAAAACACCTGTATAGGTGGCCGGATTGGAGCGGGGGGTACGGCCTATTGGCGACTGGTCCACACTTACTACTTTATCAAGATGCTCTATACCTTTTACGGAACTGTAGGGAAGAGGTTCTTTAAGTGACCGGTAAAATTTACGGCTTAGGATTGGTTGCAGTGTCTCATTTATCAATGTCGATTTTCCACTTCCAGAAACGCCTGTCACACATATTAATGTACCAAGCGGAAAAACCGCTGTCACACTTTTAAGGTTGTTGCCTGTTGCACCTGCGATTATGAATTTTTTTCCGTTTCCCTCACGCCTTTTTTTGGGGACGGCAATTTCAAGCCTTCCGTTAAGGTAGTTAGAGGTTAGCGTGTTTCTTTTAAGCATTTCCGATGGAAGGCCCTCAAATACCACATCGCCGCCTTTCTGACCCGCGAAGGGGCCCATATCAACTATGTAGTCGGATGCGAGCATCATCTCCTTGTCGTGCTCCACCACTACGACCGAGTTGCCTAAATCGCGCAGTTTTTTCAATGAATCTATAAGTCGGTGATTGTCTCGCTGATGCAAGCCGATGCTCGGTTCATCAAGGATATAAAGCACATTCACCAGCTGCGAGCCAATTTGCGTGGCCAGGCGTATGCGCTGACTTTCTCCTCCCGAAAGGGATGCCGATGCTCGCGATAGCGAAAGGTAGCCCAGCCCCACATCCAGCAGAAACTGCAGGCGTGTGAGGATCTCTTTTCTTATCTCTTCGGAAATGAGTCGCTGTTTGTCAGACACCTTAGCCTGAAAGCCCTTGAACCAGTCGTAAAGTTCCCGGATATCCATTTCAGACAGATCCGCAATATTTTTTCCGTTAATCATGAAATGAAGCGCCTCTCTGTTCAAACGTTGGCCGTTGCACTCGGGGCATACCGAGGTGGTGATAAACTGCCCGGCCCATTTCTGAGCTGTTGCCGATGCATCTTCATCCTGCTGCATCTCAATATATTTGACAACCCCTTCGTAGGAAACCATGTAATTTGAATTCCCCAGCGATTCGTTTTTTATTTTAAGTCGCTCAGCGGTACCGTACATGATTTCTTCAATTGCCTCCTGTGGAATATCCTTAATGGGCGTTTTCAGCGTGACACCATATTTTTCGCATATGGCAGCTATCTGCCAAAAGAGCATGCTGGGACGCTCCTTCCCAAGAGGGACAATTCCGCCTGCGCCGATGCTCAGTCCCGGGTTGGGAATAATTTTTTCCAGGTCAATCTGATCAACTGTCCCTATACCTTTGCACCTGGGACAAGCTCCCTGTGGAGAGTTAAATGAAAAGTTATGGGGTGCCGGCTCATTGTATGACAATCCCGTAGTAGGGCACATAAGGCTACGGCTGTAATGGCGTACATCGCCAGCGTCTACATCCTGTATGAGTATTAGTCCCGATCCCTGCTTCATTGCAGTGCGTACGCTCGATTTAAGCTTGTCTGCGAACTTGTTGGAGACAACCAGTTTGTCTATAAGGATCTCTATATTGTGGTTTTTGTAACGGTCCACACGCATGCCGGGAATAATCTCCCTGGTCTCCCCGTCGACCCTCACGTTGAGAAAACCTTTTTTGCGGATCTGTTCAAAAAGCTCCTTGTAATGCCCTTTCCTGTTTCTAACTACCGGGGCAAGGATATATATTTTTTTCCCGATATACTTTTCCAGGATCAGTTCAAGTATTTGCTCTTCGGTATATTTCACCATCTTCTCACCTGTTATGTAGGAGTATGCCTCTCCTGCACGTGCATATAGCAGGCGAAGGAAGTCATACACTTCTGTAGTGGTACCCACGGTAGAACGCGGGTTTTTGTTGGTGGTTTTTTGTTCGATAGAGATAACGGGGCTCAATCCGGTGATCTTGTCCACATCGGGTCGTTCCATCTTACCAAGAAATCCGCGGGCATATGCCGAAAATGTTTCAATATAGCGGCGTTGTCCTTCGGCGAAGATGGTGTCGAAAGCAAGAGACGATTTACCGCTTCCGCTAAGTCCCGTGATTACCGTAAGAGAATCGCGCGGAATGGTTACGTCAATATTCTTTAGATTGTGCACGCGTGCGCCGTACACATGTATCTGTTCATTTTCAGGAGTCATAATTTTTTTAAACAAGTGATAACCAAAAAAGTTTACTGAACAATCCATGCAGGATCATGTACTTTCGGTTTTTCTCCTTTCCTGTAATATAGACTTTCACGGTCAGGAATGAGTATGGTGTAGGTTTTTCCTGAAGCATTACTCAGCCTGGTACTTCTCAGCCACGAATTGAAATCTTTCAGCTGCGCATAGGTTATGCTGTGCTGTTTGGCAAAATCTGGCAGGTCAGGTATCGATGATGATACTTTCACCTCCTTGAATTTTACCGGCTTATAGAGATGCTCGGGCTTTATTACAAATCCATATTTCTGGGGATTTTCAAAAATAAGCTTGATAGCCAGCATTCGGTAGTAGTATCGCGTAGTCTCCTCCACCAGCCAAAGGTCGAGCGGGTTGTCCACCCCCTGTTTGTCCAGCTCGCCTGTAATGCGTGCCTGTCCGCCGTTATAAGATAGCGCCGCACCGCTCCATGAACCATATTTGCGATATGCATCCTTAAGGTAGCGGCTGGCGGCAGCAGTAGATTTTTCCACGTGATACCGTTCATCCACATCTGATGTTACCTCCAGTCCGTACTGTTTGCCTGTACTTTGAATGAACTGCCATAATCCTGCTGCCCGAGCCGGTGAAACAGCTCTGTAGTCGAGGCTGCTTTCAATTACTGCCAGATACTTCAAGTCATCCGGTATTCCCTCTTTTTTAAGAATTGGTTCAATAACAGGGAAAATTCTATTTGCACGCTTGAAAAGTAAGAGGGTGGTGGAATGAAAATAGGTAAAACTGTTTAGCTCCCTGTCCATCCTTTCCCGTCTATCGTAACGGTCGAAGGAGATCTTCTCTCCAGCGAACTCCATGTTTTCAGGAACATCTACCGATGCGGTCATAGATAATACCAGCGGTCTTTCCGCTTTGGTCCTGTTGATATCGTTTACAGACAAAAAAGAGAGTACAAGAGCACCAAGTCCTGTTATTAATATTAAAAAAGAGATTACTAACGTCGATTTTTTCATTCTATTGCAGCTTTGCCGGTTCTTAAAATATATATCTGGCAATTAACTTGCCGGAACATCTATTGATTTGAACAAAGATAATATTTTTCGGAAAAATCTACAATATGATAAATATGGAAATCCG
>NZ_DIQL01000046.1:0-3315 GCF_002427225.1 Proteiniphilum sp. UBA5463
GTTGTAAAAACCTTCAATATATGCGAAGATTGCTTGGCGGGCTTCTCCGCGTGTTTGGAAGTGCCGCCAGTGAACAGCTTCCTTTTTAAGAATGGAGAAGAAGCTTTCACTCCAGGCGTTGTCACCGGGCTTTCCAGCTCGGGAAAAGCTTTGTTGGAACCCTAAGTCTTTTAGTAACTTCTGAGTTTCTATGGCGGTATATTGCGCTCCAAGGTCACTATGGTGGATACAGTTTTTGGGTAGATGCCAGCGTTTTTTGGCTTTCTTTATGGTTTCTGTCACTAATGCAGCTTTCATGTTATCTGCCATGGTATGAGCTAAAACGATACCTGTGGCCACGTCCTTGACTTTACAGAGGTATTCAAAGCCTTCAGCGGTTTTGATGTAGCTAATATCACTTGTGATGGCCTGGAAGGGTTCACAGACATCTAGTTCGCGGACCAGGTTTGGCCATTCCTTGCCCCTGGCATTGCGGCTATCGGTTAACGAGCGCTGGCGGCGCCTATTGTGAATGGAGGAAAGGCCCAGTCTCTTCATGATGCTGGAAACCCGTTTGTACGATGCCGTGTGCCCTTGTCTCCTGAGGAGTCCACAGACACGATCGGGACCATAGGTATTCCCACTGCCGGTGAAGATCTTTGTAATGGCTGTTTCATACTTTTCTTGTTTGTTATCCCGTTTATCTTTGATTTTCAACCAGTCATAGTACGCACTAGTCGAGAAATCCAGCATATCGGCCCACTTTTTAACGGGATATTCACTGTTCTTTTGAACAAAGCGATATTTTACTTCAGATGTTTCGCAAAGTAGGCCGCTGCTTTTTTTAGCATTTCGTTTTCCATTCTCAGTTCAGCGTTTTCGATCTGGAGCTGCCGCAGCGATTCATGTTGTTCAGCCAACTTGGTCTTATCGCCCTCTTCGGTATAGATCTTTCTCCAGCTGTAAATGAGACTGATGCTAATGCCCAAGTCGGCGGCGAAAGCTTTCATCGTCTTGGGACTAGCGTAGCTTAGTTTGACGGCATTTTTCTTAAATTCTTCATCGTAGTGCTGGCGGATTTTGGACATGATTGATCTTCCTTTCAGATATTACTATCTTATCATCATGTCCGGAATTGTAACATAGACCCTTCATCGAATTCCTTCCCGGTAAACAACCCATCCAGATCAAACCCGTTACCGCTGTCTTTCCTGATCCGTTCGCCAAACGGCGTATAGTCCCCTTCCCAGATCTTGTTGCCGTGCTCATCCGTAACCGCCACCACGCTGCCCAGCATGTCCGTGTGCAGATAATAGGTCGTTACAGCCTCACCCGGTCCGTCGTCCACCCGGGCCAGCGTTTTGCCAAAGGACCATACGTAGCAATGCTCCTTTTCGCTCCCGGCAACAGCATCGTAAATGGCGTTGCCGCTCAGATCAAAGGCGTAGTATTTGACTTCACCAGGCTTTTCTTTCATCAGCCGCAGCCCGCCCGGGTCATAGGTATACTTGATCTCGATTAAGTCACTTTCAGCCAGACCCGATTTACGCACCGCCACTAGGCGATTCCGTAAATCGTAATCATATTCCCAATACTCTACCCCGTCCCCGAAGGTAGCGGTAAAGGAAACAACATCGCCGGCAATCGCGAACCTATTGCCTTTCTGCACCAGATTGCCGTTATTATCATACACATACGCGAAGCGCCCATCGGTCTTAAGCCGATCGCTGCTGGCATAATATAGATACGTTCGGGATTCTGCATAAGCGTTACTTATTTCCTCCTGGGGATAACTTATTTCTTCTTTCTCGCGGTTCCCAACTGCATCATATGTATACTTTTCTGTGTGATTAGCATCGATCGTTTTAACCTTGTTTCCATTGGCATCGTAATAAATATCCGTCATAGCCGTACGGGCAGCACCATTATAATCCTACCACGGCAGCTTCAGAATAAATATTAGCATAAAAAATCCTGACCGATCGCCTTTCAACGGCTCGGTCAGGATTCGGCTGAGTACTGATTTCTCTTTTTCATGCTCTCATTATAACTTAATTTTTATTTTTTGTGTCTCACCCTATGGGGTCATTATAAAATTCCGCTGACATCAAGTCTCTATCTCAATAAACTTAGGTTTTGCAACAGTTTCGGCCAATTTCTGAGTATTACATTGTTAGGTGTTTCGGGAATCTAGGATGCAAACTAATAATTGAAGCATTCGGAGGTCCAGCCAGTACCCCCCAGCAGTTTTTGTTTTTCAAGTAACTTAGTTCTCTCTGAAGCATTTTACCTCCCTATGTAAACGTATTATCTTCATCGATTCTCTCGCGTTTTCTTAGATTTCCTTCAAGGCAAAAAAGCCATTGCGAAACAGCACTTATCATCTGTTTTTCGTTCATAGTTCTCATCTTTGGTTGCCAGAGCGAAGAACGCCCGAATCAGCTTGCAGCACACGCAACTTCCAAACTTATGTGCCCTTTTCACACTTAAGGCTTACGAAAGTAATTTCTTTACATAGTTTACAGCACCGCATCAACAAGCTTGAATCAACATCGTAATATATGTCAATATCATATGATTCTTTTGTTATGGTAATTCTCGCAAAAACATCATCCGGTTCAATAATCTGTTGAATTTCCTTCAGTTTTGGCGAAAGTAACTGATCTATATAACTCAGATGATCAGCAACTTTATTAGATTTGACTACGCCTTTTGTCTCTATTCCCCATCGGGTATTGTATCTTGGCCGGACAACCTCTCCGATTTTTCCGTTTTTGGGATTACGCGTTTTTGATAAATACGCATCCCCTTTTCTCCACGAAGATGACGGCTGGACATTAAGTACAGTTGTAACATGATCTGGATCTAGACTGCTACCATCGCAGTTTATGCCAAAAGAGACCGATATTTCTTTGGCATCTACTTCTTCATCAAATGTAAATTCCTGCAATACTTTAATCATGGAATCACCCCCGTAAGTTGTTAATTAGCTTCAATCAATTATCCTTAAAGCAGCATAATTTGTTTATTGTACAAAGTCGTATAAGTTTCCCAAGACCGCTCCAGTATCAGGATTAAGAACATCCCCATTTTCCCAGATTTTAAAGTGAGCGTCATTACGCAAACCACAATCGTCCTTCAGCGCCTCTATGGCATATTTCCCTTGCTGCTTAGTTAGTCCAAGAATTTTTAACGTCGCATCCTTTAGCGTATTTCCCCCACTTTGAATCACTTTAGATTTCCCAGACCAAGGGTCATTTGGATCGCCAGGACTTCCCGCGCTTGAACTATTAGAATTACATAAGTCATGTACCCTGGATTCCCGTCAACTCATAA
>NZ_DIQL01000027.1:0-8704 GCF_002427225.1 Proteiniphilum sp. UBA5463
CGTTATTTAGTTGTTTGCGTGTCAATAGCCTTTGAAAATCTTCACCGTTGAAACTGCAAAAATCATTATCTATTATTTGCGCAAACATCTTGTCTCCCGATGGGAAAAAATACAATACGGCAGGATAGGGCTTGAATGTCCTCACCTCTTTGCCATCGAAGACAAAGAATGCAGAAAACGACTGGAAGTAAATCTTTCCATCGAAAGGATATATCGTCCATATTTCATCGTTATGAAACTGATAATCATCAACAATACTTTTTATTGAGTAATAAATAAGCTGATTGGACCGGTTTCGTTCGAAATATCCGAATTCCTCGAATGAACCTACATATATTCGCTCAGTCGAGTGATTGTTGTCTATATAAATAGACTTTACTGAGAGATTATTGGGGAGTGGACACAGAGACCAGTTGACTCCGTCAAAACTCAAAAGCCCGTTTTCGTTACCAAAATAGATTACTCCGTTACTGCCCTGTTCTGCTGCCCAGTTTTGGTTGCCTGCCCTATATATATTTGTAGTATAGTTATAGACCGGGGGAATGAACGGGATTTCCTGTGCACTGCTCCCGATAGAGAGAACGATTAAAATTACGGTTAAGAGTGTCTTGCAAATATTTTTTTTACGTACAAGATAAATCATTTTCAGATCTTCTTTAGTGAGGGACTGATGGCTATTTCTTATCTAACAGCTCATCTATCTCTTTTTCATTCAGTACTTTTACATTAGTAAAAAGAAATTTTGTATCGAGAAAATTTCCGTATTGATTACACTCAGTGATAGCGTCGTGGAGGCTCGACTTAACATCCTTATCAAATGGGAAAAGCATGAGGATGGTAAAGTAGTTTTCTTTGATTACAAATTTTTCAATAACTATTTCTGCTTTTTGCAACTGAAAAATAAATTCGCGCTCTACCATCTCCTTTTGCAAATCGGTAAGTTCTTGCCTGTTATTGGTTGTGAAAAGGGCGAAAAACCGCAGTTTCTTATCGTGGCCACCCAGGCCCGAAGAGATATATACTTGCTGATGCCCCGAAAGGTCTGAGCTAAGAATGATACGGCTGCTGACAAGTGCCATGGACGACCAGTTAAGCAGTTCAGGCTCTAGTGGACTACTGTGATATGTTTCAATAGATCTGTATGCTCCTACATCGGGTATGGAAGCAAGAAGGGTCAGGCTTTTTTTCTTACGTTCGATGGACTCGTCGGGAGAAAATAAAACAGCTACCTCTTCATCTCGCACAAAGGGGGTGTTTTCTCGCCGCATCCTGTCGAAATATCTGAAATACTCCATCTGCTCCTCAATTGGCACCAGTTCCTCGAGGATATGAAATGAGTCAATTCCCTGTTCATTCAGCGTTTGACGTAATTTTGCCAAAAGATCATCTTGTCCGCTCATATATGCAAAGATATGGTTTTTTCTTACTTCACGAGTGACAATCTCTCAAAATGTTATATTCCTTTGGAATTAAATTCCTTAAATTTCATCAAATTGATAATAATTTCCTCAGAATTGTATAAATTCGCATAATTAATTCGAATGACTCTCACCAATGAAGATTAAAATAGTAAACATGTCACGTCATCCGCTTCCTGAATATGCAACGATGTCGGCTGCCGGACTAGACCTACGTGCGAATATTGAAGAACCTGTTGTTTTAAAGCCTCTGGAGCGAGCCCTTGTGCCGACCGGCATTTTTATTCAGCTCCCTGAAGGATATGAAGCTCAGATACGCCCCCGAAGCGGATTAGCAATAAAACATGGTATTGGAATTGTGAACTCACCCGGTACAATTGATGCCGATTACCGTGGTGAAATTCGGGTGATCATGGTGAACCTGTCGAATGAAAATTTTACCATAAACGACGGAGAACGCATCTGCCAGATGGTGGTTGCTCAACATGCCAGCGTAGAGTGGGAACCGGTTGACACACTGGATGAAACAAAAAGAGGAGATGGAGGGTTTGGACATACCGGCAAACAATAGAAACTGTAGGCAAAGAATGAATTATCTGACAGAAATAAAAAAGCTGAATGCCGGCCTGGTTTTATTATACCTGGTATTGGCAGTTATGCCACTAAAGGCAGTAGCTCGCCAGGATGTACGTCAAATACATCATAATGAAGCAACTGATAGGAAATTTGATTACTATTTTTACGCTGCTTTGAATGCAAAAGCTCTTGGGAAATATGATGAAGCTATCGACTTTTTTCAGCATTGTTATGCACTGGATTCAACCAATGCAAATGTAATGGTTGAACTGGGGACTTTCTACAGTGTGCTTCAGGAAAAAGACAGGGCGCTGGATTTTTTCCGGAAAGCTGTTCATTACGATAATTCCAACTACTACTATAATATGATGCTTGCGGGATTATGCAAAGAACTCGAGCTTAAACAAGACGTTCTTGGCATTTACAGTTCTTTGCTGAAGTTATACCCCGACAGATCAGAACTTTATTTCGAACTGTCAAACGCATATGCAGATAATGGAGAACAACAAAAAGCTATAGATGCGCTTAACGAACTTGAAAAAAGTACTGGAATGTCAGAGATGCTTTCACTTAACAAGTTCCGTCTATATTCCCTGATGGACAAAAAGGAGAAAGCATTTGAAGAAATTCAGCAGTTCATTGACAAAAATCCCGGTGATCCCAGGTATCTTATCCTTATGGGTGATCTATATATGGAAGACAATCAGGATCAGAAAGCACTGCAATATTACGAACAGGTGAAAGGTATAGATCCTGATTATCCAGAACTTATTCTATCCATGGTGAACTATTATGAGAAAACAAACAATAAGCCCGCCGCACAGGCTGAGTTACAGAAAGCCATCACAGGATCGTTTATGGATGTTGAGACAAAACTGCAGCTTCTTACACGTTATCTCGGCATTCTGCAGCAGAACCGACAGGAACTGAAACAGGCAAATACACTGTTCGAATCACTCTTTGAACAGCATCCCAACAACAGGCAACTGAACATGATTTATGGCAATGTCCTCATGCTACAGAATGACAAAGAGGGCGCCATGGAACAGTTCGAGATATATACCAAGGATAATCCTGGTGATCCGGCAGGGTATGAGCAAATGATCCGTATTGCCTTGCCTGATGAAGATCTGGAGAAAATTAAGGAGGTAACAACTGAAGCACTAAAACATCTTCCAAAGGAGCCTCAGTTCTATTTCTACTTAGGTGCTGCCCATTATCAACAGAAGAATTATAAGGAAGCATTAAGGGTATTTGAGGAGGGGTTGAAAAATGCAGTAATGCTGAGTCCAGCTATGGAATCAGATTTTCATGGTCAGATAGGCGACCTGAACTATTTTCTTGGGAATAAAGATATTGCTTTCGGATGTTATGAAAAAGCTTTAAAGCTGAATCCGCAAAATCTTCCTGTTTTAAACAATTACAGTTATTATCTGTCTCTTGAAAAGAGGGATCTGAACAAAGCAGAGCAGATGAGCGGGATTACAATAAAGGCAGATCCGATGAACCCTACTTACTTAGATACTTACGGGTGGGTATTGTTTGAACAGGGATCTTACCTTATGGCAAAAATATATATTGAAAAGGCCATGGAATATAGCAAGGAGAATCCATCAGCTGAGGTTTATGAACATTACGGAGACGTTTTGTTCAAAACCGGAGAAAGAGAGAAGGCAATAGAACAGTGGAAAAAGGCAAAAGAACTGGGACGTGACTCAAAAAAATTAAATAAAAAAATAAAAACCCGAAAGTTGTAAATGTCCTAGTTGGTAAATAAATGCCGGATGTGGAATTTTTTATGACCGTTATTTGAAATTAAAAAAACAACTGAAATAATTATCGAGCTATGAATATTTCTCACTGCAAACATATCTTTTTATTCTTTTTTTTGTTGGGCATTGCTCTAAATTCCTGTAAGCCCAAACAACAGATTGTTTACTCCACCTCTCCTGTGGAAGATAAATCATATAATCAGCTTTTCAATGACATTATTACCAGTGAGTTCCCTTACTATACCTTTTCAGCCAAGCTTAATATGAACTTGACTAACGGTTCCAGGTCCTTAAGTTCAAGAGGAAATATACGCATTGTGAAGGATAATGCCCTTCAGATTTCTATACAACCTCTTTTCGGTGTGGAAATGTTTCGATTTTATATCGATCCCGATTCTGTACTGGTGCTCGACAGGATGAACAAACGTTATGTTCAGGAATCTATCAGTTCTTTGAAAGAGCAATATCCGGTAGGATTCGACTTCTATACCATGCAATCGGTTTTTACCAATGCTCTTTTTGTTTCAGGAAAAAAGAAGGTGGAAAACTCAGATTACCTTAACTTCAAATACATTCGCACATCAGATCAATATTACTATTTAACCGGTAAGGACAGAGAATCGGGGATAGACTACTCATTCACGGTAAATTGTGACGATCGTATCACATTTACACATCTTATGCAACCAGAGAAGAAACATTATCTGCAATGGGGATACAATAATTTTGCAATATTGAACAATATTACTTTCCCGCATAAGATGAATGTAACCCTTTCATCTTCATCACGAAAGGTTGATGCCGAACTGCTTTTTTCCGATATTATCACAAATCAGCCATTTCAGTTGGGTAAGAGTGTTCCAGTCGGCTATAATAGAACCTCTATAGATGCAATATTGAAAATTATCTCTCCGAATAAAGACTAAATGAAAAGGTTTACTCTTATATATCTTTTTTCATTGTTTGCTTTTGTCTTATTTTCTCAAACCAGTCAGATCGAAAGTTTACAGAAACAGCAACAGGCCCTACAGGAGGAGATAAGAAGCACAAACAGGCTTTACCTTGATGTGCAAAAACATACTACAACTATACTGGATCGTATTAACCTTATTAATAAACAGATTTCTTCACGAAAAGAGTTGATCAATTTGCGGAATCAGGAAATAGCAGCATTGAAAAATGAAGAATCGAGGCTGGAAAGTGAGATTTCACGGCTCAATAAAGAGCTGAAGCGGAAGCAGGATAGCTATGCCAACGCCATGAAAGGCATGTTGAACAATAAGTTCAGCCAGAATAAGTTACTGTTTATTTTGACAGGAAGGTCCCTTGGCGAGTCGTTGAGAAGAATGCAATACCTGAGGGAGTATTCAAGATGGCAGAAGATGCAGGCTCAAGAAATAAAGGTGCAAAATGCCGAAATCACAGCCAAAAAGGAATCTCTAACCCTGGCCAGAGCCGGCAAAGAAGAGGCGCTGGCATTGTTGAGGAATGAACAGATAAGGTTGCAGGAGGAGGAGAAAGCGCGTCAATCGGAGGTAGCAGAGGCTCGTGGGCAGCAACAGAAGTTAAAGAAATCTATTCAGGACAAACAGCGCAGGGCATCACAGCTGAACGCACAGATTGAAAGATTGATTGCTGAAGAGGTGGCACGCCAGGAGAGGGAGGCTGAGGCTGCCAGGCGGGCAGAAGAGGCTGAACGACGGAAGAGAGCCGAACGGGAAGCCGCAAAAATCAAGCGCGAAGGAGAAAAGAGCAAGGAGGCAGTAGAGAAGGAGGAGGCAGCCGGGCGAAAAGAGGAAGCTGCGCCAAGTGGTTCGCCCGCTCCCAGAATTGAGGTAGGAGCGAGTACAGCATCGGCGGAGACATTCAATCTGTCTAAGAATTTTGCTGCAAATAAGGGAAGACTGCCTATGCCTGTTTCCGGAACTGTATCAATAGTTGGCAATTTCGGCACCAAAAAACATTCGGAATGGAATGTGACAACCAATAGTAATGGTATTGATATACAAGCTCAGAGGGATGCCAATATACGTACCGTTTTCGATGGAGAGGTTTCGAAAGTGTTCTCTTTCCCCGGTTCTAACACTTGTGTTATTGTTCGTCACGGAGAGTACTACACATTTTATGCCAACATATATGATCTTTTTGTTAAACAAGGGGATAAAGTGAAGACAGGACAATCGCTGGGACGTATTTTCACCGATCCCGATACCGGAGTCTCTACCATGCACTTCCAGCTGTGGCAGAAAACAACAAAACTTAATCCTGCGCCATGGTTGCAGCGATAATTTAGTTTTGTATTGTAAAGGTGAAAAGAATCTGTTGTTTCATAAAGTTCAAGATTGTATATATTCTCAATATAAGTGGCCTTTGGCCCGCAAAATAATTTTGTTTATTGATCTAATTCTAACAATATGTCGTTAAAGGCACGTCTAATAATTATGAACTTCCTCCAGTTCGCAGTCTGGGGGGCTTATCTCACATCTATGTCGCGTTATCTGGGCCCGGCGGGTATGGGATCACATATCGGGGTTTTCTATTCTGTGCAGGGGATAGTATCCATATTTATGCCTGCACTTATAGGTATTATCGCCGACAGGTGGATACCTGCTCAAAAGCTGTTGGGGATCTGCCACCTGCTGGCAGCCTCTTTTATGCTTTCCGCAGGTTTGTATGGGATGAACGCCGGAACGGATATCTCATTTTCTCTGTTTTTTTCTCTCTATACATTGAGCGTTTCTTTTTACATGCCTACACTGGCACTATCAAACTCTGTAGCATACACAATTCTGGAAAGAGGAGGAATGGATACCGTTAAAGCCTTCCCCCCGATTCGTGTTTTTGGTACCATAGGATTTATTTGCACCATGTGGCTGGTAGATATTATCGGGTTCCAGACCTCAGCCATGCAGTTTGTAGTAAGTGCGATGATTGGATTTGTACTGGGAGCTTACGCTTTTTCACTTCCCAAATGCCCTGTCACTACAAGTAATAAAGATAAAACCCTGTTCCAGGCACTTGGCCTGGATGCATTTAAGCTGTTTAAACAGCGGAAGATGGCGCTTTTTTTTATATTTTCCATGTTTTTGGGTGTATCACTACAGATAACCAACGGTTTTGCCAATCCGTTTATTGCCAGCTTTGAAGCTTTGCCGCAATATGTTAATGCATTCGGGGTGAAACACTCCAACATTCTAATTTCACTTTCTCAAATATCTGAAGCTCTATGTATCTTGCTTATACCTTTCTTTTTGAGGAGATATGGAATAAAGAGCGTAATGCTTATAGCGATGTTTGCCTGGGTTCTGAGGTTCGCTTTCTTCGGGCTGGGTAATCCGGGAAACGGGCTATCGTTGCTTATATTTTCCATGTTGGTTTATGGTGTAGCATTCGATTTTTTCAATGTGTCGGGTTCCCTGTTCGTAGATAAGGAGACACCCCACAATATCCGTGCCAGCGCACAGGGGATGTTTATGTTGATGACCAACGGTATTGGTGCTACCATTGGGACTTTAAGTGCACAGTGGGTGGTGAATCAATATTGCAAGTGGACTGATGTGAGCGTGGGGACAACCACTAAATCGTTGCTGGTGGGAGACTGGCCTAGCGTGTGGTTTATATTTGCCGCATACTCCCTGGTGGTGGCGGTAATGTTTGCATTCCTCTTCAAATATAAACATGTGCGGCAGGTAGAATAGAAATATAAAGTTATCTATTCTGTTTTATCGTAACTAAAGTTTAATCTGTTGACTCCCTGAATTCTTTTGGAGTTTTGTTGTATTTTTTAAGGAATTCCCTGTAAAAGTAGGCCTTGTTGTTGAAACCTGATGCATACATAACTTCTTGAACAGTTCTGTTAGTTGTTTTCAGAAGTTTCCCCGCATACTTAAGCCTTATTGAACGAATAAATTCAGTGGGCGTTTTTTTAGTGATCTCCTTTATTTTACGATAAAGTTGCATCTTGCTGATTGCCGTTTCATTTGCAATGAATTCAATCGTGAGTTCTTCGTTATCAATATTGTCATAAATAACTCTCGTAATATTCAGAATCGTTTCTTTATCTTCTTTGTGGATTAGAGAGCCCTCATATTGTTCAAGAGCGGAGTAGGGGGAATTACTGTACTCTTCCAATATATTTTTTTTGTGAAGCAAGCTTTTAACAATTACTTCTAAATGACGAAAATTGAAAGGTTTGTTGATATAAGCATCGGCACCCACTTCGTAACCTTCAATCTGACTTTCGATGGAACTTTTCGATGATAAAAGTATGATTGGTATATGGCTGGTCATTTCCTGCGTTTTCATTATTTTTACAAATTCAACCCCATTCATTTTCGGCATAATTATGTCGCTGATAACCAGTATTGGATGTTGCCTGTTTACAGCCTGTAATGCTTCCATCCCGTTAGAAGCTTCTATTATACTGTAATTCGGGCTTAAAAGATCTTTTATCATTGAACGGATTTCCCGGTCATCTTCAACTATCAAAACAGATCCATCATTTGAAATATAATCTTGTTCCGGTAATTTATTTTTTTCTTCTAATAGATTGATTTCACTTGATGTAATTGATTTTAATCGTGTTAAGTCAGGCTTATGATATACCTGCTCTAATTCTGCCGATGTTAACTCTAAATTTGGGATACGGACTTCAAACAATGTGTATGTCTCCCCGTCGCTTTCAATACTGATATCTCCTTTTAGGATATTTACTATACTTTTACATAATGCCAGCCCTATACCGTGCCGGGGATAGTCGCCGATAGACATTTGTCTTTCAAGCCGGTTAAGGACTTCAAATTTGTCGAATAAAATGTCATAGTATTCTGATTTTATTCCGATACCGGTATTTTTGATTGAGATTGATAATATCTCATTTTCGACTCTGACTCTAATTTCAATATGTTCTTCATCAGATGTGTATTTTACAGCATTTGA